>CALGWE010000734.1:0-5178 GCA_937935915.1 uncultured Clostridia bacterium | reverse complement strand
ACTAGATTTCTTAGTGAAAAATCATAGTAAGTTTAATGAGTTATTACAAACACAAATTCATAATGAACTTATCAAAGTTTCTCAAAGTGGTACAGCATTTGCTAAGCAGGCGATGGAGGCACTTGGGAAAATCAGCAAGAGTACTGATGCAGTGCCAGTTATGATAAAAACGAGAGGATGAACTAAATGATAGATACAGCATCAAATAATAAATTATTTGCGACAACTTATGAGGATGATATGGTATTAGCCCATATCATTCCTCAACTTAAATGGAAACAGGTTCATGCACTACTTAAATCAAGTCCTTTATTAAGAGGTAAATGTAAATGCTTTGATATGAGTCAGATTAAGGAAGAAAATGAAAAGGAAATTAAACAAAAAATTTTAAGTTGCTATGAAAAAGATCAAAAGTTAAAGCGCGCAGTGAATTTATGCTGGTATATGCAAACAGAGTCAGAAGCAAAACTTCTTAGAAAATATCCTAAAGTAAGTGACTTACGTGAACATATAGATCATGAGAAACCTAAGTTAGGCATCATTACACAGTTATGGCGCACCCAAAAAGAAGAAAATAAAGCATTAGCAGATGAATTATTTGAAACTTATTTAAAAGTAAAAGAAAATGAGGGAGATGAAGAAATGGAAGGAATAAATGGTGAATTATTAAATAGAAGTTTACTAGAGGTAATTGAAGAGGTTACTGCAACTAAGCAAAAAATAGCTACATTAGAAAAAAGTCTTCAAGAAAAAGATGCGCAAATTGCCGAACTTAAAAAGCAAACAGAATGCTTAACTTATACTAAAGAACTCAAAAGACAAGTAACTAAAATGAACACAAATATTGATAAGCTTACAAAATTAGTGGAGGAGCAACAAACAGCACAAGAAACTAAGCTTACTACCATCGAAGAAAAGCTTGAACAACTTGAAAAAGCCTTTGTAAGAGAAAATAGAGACAGTAGTAAGAAACAACAAGAAGTATTCAAAAATGCCATCGATCAAATGAACAATCAAGTAGCTAAACAAGTCACAAAAGGCATTAGCAGTGAACTTAAAAGCATCTTTGAAGAACTTAAAAGTTTAAAAGAACAAAAGACAGTAGTAGCAGAAGAAGACAAAGAACAACCAGTTCAAACAAAAATAGAAGAAGTAAGTTTAGAGAAGCAAAGTAATAAAGAAGTAAGTAGCATAGAACAAGAATTATTAAATGAACTTGGAGAAATGCTTGGGATTTAAAAAAATGAGGTAGGGTAATTAATAATTACTCTACCAATTTTTTGAAAGAAGTATATTTTAAAGGTATGGTATAAATATTTGCTCTATATTAAAATAAAAGGTGACATAAATAAAAAACTACATAAAAAGGGAGAGTAGAGATGATTGTTGCAGAACAATTTTTAAAGAGTATACCTAAGGATATTAAGCAGGATGTTTTAAATAAGCTTAGTAAATTTGAACAGCAATTTTTACAAGTAGAGAAAAAAATTCGTGAACTGCCGGCAGGATATTGGGTGAGACGCATAAAAAATACGGATATCTTTAAATTTAGATTAAATAATAAAGACCGTATTTTATTTAGCTTTATTAATACAAGGGAGCAAGGAAAATCAGAAACAATTTTTATAAAATATGTAACTCATGATGATCAAATTCGAGAAGGAAGAAGTATAGATACAGAAACATTAAATCCAATCGAATTAGAAATTAATATGACATGCTATGAACAGGAAAGCGATGAAAAAGCAATAGAAGATGAAGTTACTAATTGGGTAAAGGATGGAAAGTTAGATTTAAATAATTTAGCAGCAGTAGTTGTTAAAGATGAATGGCTATCATTATTATCAGATGAGACAAATACAGACTTTCTGTATTATTTATCAGATGAGCAATATGAAGTACTTCAAAATCTAGAACAACCAATAGTTTTATCAGGGGCAGGTGGAACAGGTAAAACGGTAGTACTTGTGAATGCATTATCACTAATAGATGCAGAAGATAAAAAGGCATTGTATTTATCATACAGCAAGCTTTTAGTAGAGAAAACAGAAGAACTTTATCATAAATATCTTAGTGAAAAGCAAGACCAGTGTGCATTTTGGACTATGAATAAGTTCTTTGAGCAAGCACTAGGACAGGAAATGGACGAACTCGTAACGACTCATAGTGTAATGGCGTGGTTAGAGAAGAATATGGGGCAATATAGTGCAATTAAAAAGAAAGATGCTTATGAAATACTTGGAGAAATTAACGGGATTATTAAAGGTTATCTAGGGTTAGAGTATAGAGAAGTAGAGCATGTTAAATTAAGCAACAGTACAAAACTTAGTTTAGAACAATATTTAGATATACCAACCCACTATTCTTCACTTGATGAAGAGGAAAAGAGAGCTACTTATAAGTTGACTGAAGCATATGAAAGATGGTTGGCTAAAGAGGGAAAAGCAGATATAAATGATTTATCAAGAAAAGTCATTAAGCAGTATAAAGAAAAATGGGATTGGATTATTGTTGATGAGGTGCAGGACTTAAGCGAAGTTCAAATCTATATGATTAGTCAATTGTTAAAGCCAGAAGGACATATTATATGGGCTGGAGATATGAATCAAACAATTAATCCTACATTCTTCCAATTTGGTAGAATTAATAATCTGTATTATACATATGGCACACCTATTAAGAACTATACACTTAAGAAAAATTACCGTAGTACTAAGGCGAATATAGCATTCATTAATGAGATGACAGCTATTAGAAGAAAAGTAATTGGTGCATCCAAATACGATTATGAGGAAATAAGCATAAAGGAAGGTGAGAAGCCAGTTCTTCTAGATGCAAGAAGTAAAGTTGTTGAAGAAGTCATTGAGAATGTAAAGGACAAGCATTACTGCGCCATACTCGTACCGAATCAAAGAGTAAAGGAACAGTTAATAGCATGTTATAAAGAAGCTGAAAAACGTATTTTCATGCTCCATGAAATTAAGGGATTAGAATATGAAAATATTTTCTGTTATAACATCATGTCTGATTATGCAGTAGTGTGGAAAGAGATCCTAGAAGGTAAGCATAAAAATGAAGAACACATGAAATATTACTTCAATCTACTTTATGTAGCAGCTAGCAGGGCAAAGAATCAATTAGTATTTTGTGAGGAAGAGAAAATAGACTTCGGAGCATTTACGAAGTGTGAATACTTAAATCAATATGATGAAAAGAGATTCGGTCTTACGGTAGAATCAACTAAAGAAGATTGGAAAAAAGAAGCGATACGCTTAGAAAAAGTAGGTCAAGAAGAAAAAGCAAAACTTGCAAGAGATTACGCTTATGAAGAAATTATTGATGATATGAATAGACAAGCAGATCAATTCTTTAGTGAGCAGTATAAAGATGTTTCTCAAGATGTAGTAGTCAAGGATGTGATAGATGAGCTCTTAAAGCCTGGAATTATTGCATATAGACAAAGAAAATATACAGAAGCTAGAGCAATCTTTGAAGCAGTAAATGTGAAATATCCAAATGAAGCAAAGGTATACTATTATTTAGCCAATACCTATGGCTATATGTCCGGGGGAATGGAGTATTCTATTAGGTTCTTTGAAAAGGCTATAGAATTAGATCCATATCAATATGAATATTATATAGATATGGCATGTGTTTTACGTATATTAAGAAGATACAAAGAAGCACTTAAAGTATTGGAAAGAGCAAGTCAGATTTATCCAGATTTAGCTAATGCCTATGAAGTACAAAGTACTATATATAATGACATAGGAAATTACAAAAAGGCTATGAGTATGTACAAAAAGGCTATAAAACACCCACGTTGTATTTTTGATGAGTACAACAAAACTTGGAGTATTCCAAAATCAAAGGGCAGAATGATTAAAGTAGACCCAAATAAAGTAACTGAACCAGAAGTTGTAACTGTAACAAGAAAAGGACTTGAGTATTTAGAACTTAAAAGTGAACATTATATTGAACAATGTATAGAGGGAGTAACCCTAAAAAGTTATCAATACAAGCGTAATAAAAAAACAGCTTATATTCAGTTTGATGTACAAAAATGTAATGCTTGTTCTAAAAAAGAACAATGTATTTTCTCAGAAAGTAATACAAAGGGAAATATTAGAATATCTGAGGTCGAATTACAAGGAATACAATCTAGCGAAAAGAAAGAAGGAAAAGGTATATTTCAGGAAGCAGCTATTACAATAAATAGTGCCAAAAAGCTAATAGAAGCTAGTCAGTATTATAATGAAGGCCGATTCAAAGAAGCTATTGATAAGTATAAAGAGGTTATTTATATGATCAATAAGCAGGAGAATATTTCAGAAGAAATTGAGCAGTTAAAGATTGCTGCTTATGGTGGAGTAGGTAATAGTTATATTAATTTAAATAACCTAGATGAAGCAGAAAAATATCTAGAGCCAATAGTAGAAATTGATCACCAAAGATGCTTTGAACCATGTAATAGCTTAGGCGTAGTTTATATGAGAAAACAAAAGTTTGAACAAGCAATTGAACTATTTGAAAGAGCAATAAGCTATGAGCCTTTATATGAGCAAGCAAGAGACAATATACGCCAAGCGCAATACTTTATGAGTTTGCGAGATAAGTATAGTAATGAATTAAGTAAAATTGTAGGTTATCAAGATGAAATAGCACAAAAGGCATTAGTAGCTATGTTACTCTATATTGATATGCCAACACAACCTGATTCAAGTGATTATGTGTACATGATGTACATGCAATCAGGTAAAGCATATCATAATGAGTTGATTTACGAAGGAAAAGACCAAGAAAGAAGAATGGGTCAATTTTTAGGAGTACCATGTGAACATATACTTGAGCAGGAGAAAACTCAACCTTTTGATATGAGAGGATTTGCACGTCGTTTATTTTATCGTGTCGCTTATATGGAAGGGTTATATATATTCTTAAATAAACGAGAGTATAGACAACAATTAGAGAGCATTAAAGCAAGTAAAGAGGTTGCACAAGCTATATTCAAAATAGCATACTTTGCAGCATCAGAAAGAGAAAAAAGATGTAAGAGATTAGTATAGGCTAGTAAATTGTACGAATATATTATCTAAAAATGTTGAAATAGTTACTTTTTTAATATATACTTATATAAGTACAAGTTATTTCAGACGATGTACTTTATTATGCACATTG
>CALGWE010000733.1:0-1630 GCA_937935915.1 uncultured Clostridia bacterium | reverse complement strand
ATTGCTTCAAGTGGATATTGTGTATTTGCTTTTACACAGTAAACTTTAAATCCAGCGAATGAAGCCATATGTTTTTCTTCTCCACCAAAATTAATTGTTGGAAGTTCTGCTACACCAAAGTTATCCCCTAAAACTTCTTTATAAGTTTCTGTTTTCCAAGGACCTGCTATATAAGCACCTAATGTACCTGCTTGGAATTGTGTTGCAGCTACTGTATCATCAAATGATACTACACCTTTTTCTTTAAGACCACCTAATACTTTAGCAACTTCAAGACCTTGTGCATTGTTAAATGTAACTGTTTTAGCATCAGAGCCATCTGGTCCAAATAATTCACAACCATTTGATAAGAAGAATGGACCTGAATAATAAGAGTTTGGTACATCCATTGCAAATGGTGTTACACCATCAGCTACATCTGCTGTTAACATTGCATCTAATGATTTTACTTGATCTTCATTGAAGATTGCTTTGTTATAGAATAAGAAATATGTTTCAGAAGCACTTGGATAACCATAAAGTTCTCCATCATATGTAGATGCATTAACTGCTGCTTCTACTGAACGCGCTTTAATATCATCTGCATATTTTGTATTTTTATAAACTGCCCCAGCTTGTACAAGCTCACCTAATTGGTCATGGGCAATTGCAAATACATCTGCTGCTGCCTCTGTATCTTTTAATACCTCTGTTTTAGCTTGGTCTTCACCATTTACACGTACAGTGATATTCCAATTTACACCTGGGTTAGCTGTTTTAAATCCTTCAACCATTTCTTTAAGCATTGTTTGGTCATCTTGTGAGCCCCATACTGTAAGTGTTACATCAGTATTCGCTGGAGCTGCTTCTTGCGTACCTTCTGTTTTTTGATCTGCTGGTGCACTTGCATTAGTTGTCGTATTACTACCACCACATCCTACAAGTGAAAATCCTAATGCCCCAATTGTTAATAAGCTAATTATTTTAGAAAACATTTTTTTCTTCATTTAAAATCCCTCCAATAATAATTATTTACCTTCTAAATAGACTTTTTAAATAGACTTTTTTATTAAAACTTTACTGTAAGCCCAATAACTTTTGGTAAAATATAAAGCTATTGGACTTACAAAGTAAACTTTTAAACAATTTTATTTGTTATTTGTACAAGGTTTAATGCCCCAAATTTCATTTGCATATTGCATAATTGTACGGTCACTTGAGAAAATACCAGCATTAGCAATATTCATAAGGCTCATTCTAGCCCAGTTCATTTGATCTTTGTAAGCTGCAAATACTTTGTCTTCTGCTTCTTTGAATGCTGCAAAGTCTTCAAGTACGAAGTAAGTATCTCTTTCTTTCATTAAGCTTGCATAAAGATCTTCAAAATCACCACTGCCATCATTGTCAAATGTACCATCAATTAAACTATTTACCACACGGCTAAGTGCTTCATCTGCCTCAGCAACTAACTTGCCTTGGTAGTTCTTTTGAATCTTTTGAATATCTTCTACACGAAGTCCGAAGATAAAGTTATTTTCTTCCCCTGCTTCCTGAGCGATTTCTACATTAGCACCATCATAAGTACCAAATGTTAAAGCACCATTAAGCATGAATTTCATATTACCTGTACCTGATGCTTCTTTACCTGCAG
>CALGWE010000732.1:0-2627 GCA_937935915.1 uncultured Clostridia bacterium | reverse complement strand
TACAAGGGTATCTTTAAGAGGTACCATTATTTGTCCTGTTTGAGTATCCCTATAAGGTGCGCCTTTTAAAGTATAGGCTGTGCCTTCTACTTCACAGTTCTTACTCTCTACAGTAAAGGCAATACGCCCACCTAATGTGCCTAAATAACCATAATCAATTGCCACAGTTTGCACACTTAATTTTTGCTTCACTTCTCCTTGATGGGCTTCTAATATAAGGTTGTAATAACGATCTAAATTCATTTCACTTTTTACAACAAAATGTTCAATGTTAATCTCCTCATTCCCTTCTACAGCTCGTTTAAGTGTAATCACAACTTGCCCTTCTTGAAGTGCCATTGTGAAATCTTTGTCTACTACGAGTGCTTCCCCTTTGCATACCATTTTAAAATTAGGAAGTTCTTCTAATACAAGGGCTTCATTCACTTTGGTATCATCTGTATGATAAAAGCCTAATACAAAAGTATCCCCTGCTTGCATATTGAGTTCTTGATTTAAAGTGATTGTGCCTTTAAGTGCTTGTTGTCTTAAACCTGGTTTTATACCTGTCATCTCTGTTATAGCTGTGCTTTCTTGGGCTGCTACCTCCTGTGCCATTGTTGGTAATGCTAAAACCTGTACCCCTACTAAACATGCTACTATTAACTTTTGAATATGTTTTTTCATAAATTTTATTCCCCTTTTCTTTTGTTAATCGTAATACCATAATCCTACTAAATCTTCCCCTATTTCATATGCCCAGCGTACTTCCCCTGATGGGAATTGAAGTTTATACCAGCCTGCGCCATCTACTGCCAAAATCGTCACAGCTGTACCTTTTGGATATGTCTTGCTCTTACTACATATATTCTGTTTGTTATAAGTTTCAATCGCCTCTTTTAAGAAAGCTGGCTTATGCATGGTGAAATAATCTGTCTGTTTTTCTTGGAGTTTATGCCATTTATCTAAAGTATAGTCACAATTATAGCGATCTGTTCCTGCATCATCATTACGTTTTAAAGCATGTAATACCCCATTTGAAATATAACTACGTGCCCATGGATCATTGAGATGCCCTTCTGCTGCGCCCATAAAAATGGTTTTTCCTTTTTTATAAGTATAAAAATAGTCTACAGGATCAGAACTTGGTCCTTGATCATAAATGACAAGCTCCTTGTAGATATCCTTTGGATTCATATCCACTAACCAAATTTGATCTGCAAAGTTACCTTCTTCTTGTGCAACTTTTTTACCATTAATTTTTAAAGTCATTATGCCAAAATCATTATCACTCTCACATTGCTGGCTATACACAATTTCTTCACTCTTGCCATCCCCATCTAAATCCACTTTAAAAGGTCTATCTGCCATATAAACTGTCGTTTGACAATAGCCACGATTATCTGCGCTTTGTACCTGTTGATTACTGCCTTCTTTTAAAACTTTTGCCCACCATGTGAGTAGTGCCACATTGTACTTTTCGGTAGCATTTAATTTAATATTTTCCATCTTTTTTGTGCCACTATACCATGCTTTGTCTTCGAAATACTGCTTATAATTTTTGTCTGTAATGGCTGCCCCATGCCTTGCATAAATCTCATATTTGCCAATCATAGTCATCACATAGTCCTGTGATAAATCATAAGTATCAATCTCTAGCTCACTGCTATCAGGATAGACAAAGCTTGTTTCATCCTCTGCATATTCACGTCTTAAGGTACGCCACTCTTCTTTTTCTAAAGCACGTCCTTCTGCTTTTTGTGCTTTTGCCTCTTTTTTAGCTGTAGCTGCTGTAATCACTTTTCCTTGCTGATAATCTCCTGCACCATACACTATATTGCCACCTAAAACTGCTGTACTTAGAAGTAAACTTTCAAGTATTCTCATTGACCTCAAATGGCTTTTCATTTAAACCCCTCCTTATTTAAATGATGGGTTATAAAACACTATTTCTTATTACCTCTATAATTATGAGACTATTCACTCTATTTTACAAGTCTATTTACTTGCAATTTCATAATATGGAAACTCAATTATATTTATAATAATTTTTCAAAATATTCTATTGACCTTTTCAAATATTCATTATACGCTATGACTATATTAACCAATTTAGTCATAGCGTATTTTTTTTTATAAAGTGAGGTGTTATTATGTTTATTGAAGTCAATGATTTACTAAAAACCTATGGTGATGGTGAAAATACCTGTATTGCCGTGAATCATACTACCTTTACCATTAAGGCTTCAGAAATTGTTGTGATTTTAGGCCCTTCTGGATCAGGAAAATCCACCTTGATGAATATTCTTGGTGGTCTAGAGGCTGCTACTTCTGGTAGTGTGAAAATAGCAGATCAAGAAATCGTAGGATTAACGCCTAAAGCTTTAAGTGTTTATCGCAGAAATTATGTAGGCTTTGTCTTTCAATTTTATAACCTAATTCCTAACTTAACGGTTCGTGAAAACATAGAAATTTGTGCCCATTTAGGCAAGTCTCCACTCCCCATTGATGAACTCCTTCAAAAAGTAGGACTTATGGGGCAAGAACATAAATTTCCAGCCCAACTTTCCGGAGGACAACAACAACGTGTGGCTATTGCCAGAGCTTTAGTGAAAAATCCAAAGCTCCTACTGTGTGATGAACCAACA
>CALGWE010000731.1:0-3115 GCA_937935915.1 uncultured Clostridia bacterium | reverse complement strand
AAGAAAAAACAGGCTAAACAAATCGCTATGGAAATGATAGAGAAGGTTAATTTAGAAGAACATATTTCAAAGAAACCCCATCTATTATCTGGTGGTCAACAGCAAAGAGTGGCTATTGCACGTACGTTGGCACTAAGTCCGGATGTTATTTTATTTGATGAACCTATGGCAGCTTTAGATGTAGGGAATCGTAGAAATCTGCAAAAGGAATTAAAGAAGTTACAAGAAAAGTTGGGGATTACTATGATTTATATTACCCATGACCAAGAAGAAGCCTTTATATTAGCTGATAGAATTATGGTTATGCAAGAAGGAAGAGTAGCTCAAATAGGTACGCCTTATGAAATTTATAGGAAGCCTAGCAATGAATATGTAAAGGGATTTGTAACAAATTATATTAATGATAAAGTACTTTCTTTAGAAGAAAGCGTAGGTAAGTTAGGATGAGAGAAAAGACATGTACTAACTTTATAAAATGGAGTGTTTTGTTATTTATAGGTTATATCCTAATCTATCCTTTGGCTAATATGATTTTACAAATACAGATAAAAGATATAGGTTTTGTATTTAGAGATCATGCTTTTAAACAAGCTATAATGAATTCTATTAAAGTAACCAGTGTTGCTAGTATTTTCTCTTTAGTATTAGGATACTTATTAGCCTATACGATTATGCAAACCAATATAAAATTAAAAGAACAATTTAAGTTGATTATTACATTACCTATGTTGTTACCGTCTATTTCACATGGATTAGGACTTATTAATCTTTTTGGTGAAAATGGACTTATAACTAAATACTTGAATATAAATATTGATTTATATGGTTTTAATGGAATTGTCATAGGGTCAGTGATATATACATTGCCTGTGGCTTTTTTAATGTTATTAGATGGTATGAGATATATAGATAGAAGCAAGTATGAAGTTGTAGAAGTGATGGGTATTCCTAAGAGATATCATACAGTGGTAGTTATGTGGCCTTATATGAAAAAGCCAATCTGTATAGCATTTTTTGCCATAGCAGCTATGATTTTTACAGACTATGGTATACCCCTTGCAATAGGTGGACGTTATACAACACTAGCGACTTATTTATATACAGAAGTTATAGGATTACTGGACTTTTCTAAAGGAGCAATTGTTGGGTGCATATTATTAATTCCATCCATTTTGAACTTTTTATTGGATGTAAGTGTTCAGGATATTAAAGCTTTAGAGGATCGAAGAGATGATGTTTTACCTAGTATGCACTCTATAAGTCAGTGGTTTTTTAAAGGGATTTGTATTTTGGTAAGCATATTTATTATAGCTATTATAATTTCCTTTAGTACCATGGCAGTAGCAAGTAAATATCCATATGATCTAACATGGTCTATAAAACATATGGATACTGTAGTGCAGAAACACGGCATAAAATATCTATTTAATTCAATTTGGATAAGTAGTATGGTAGCTATTCTAGGTAGTGTACTCACTTATGGGTTTGCTTATATTACAACGCGTTTTAAACAGGATTGGTTAGCGAAACTTATTCATATGATTGCAATGAGTTCGATTGCAATCCCTGGTATTGTATTAGGTCTGAGTTATATTATGAGTTTTAAAGGAACATTTATTTATAAAACCATTGCAATCCTTATACTTGTAAATATTGTGCACTTCCTTTCTTCGCCATATTTAATGGCATATAATGCAATGCAAAAGTTAAATAAGAATTATGAGGATATTGGAAAGAGCTTAAGGATTGGTAGACTGAGATTAATAAAAGATGTATTTATTCCAAATACTATAAACACTATTTTGGAGATGTTTGAGTACTTTTTCATTAATTCAATGACAACTATTTCAGCTGTAACTTTTTTATATGGTATTAAAAATATGCCTGTATCAATTATGGTTAATCAATTTATAGGTTCGTTAATGTTTGAAGAAGCAGCAATTATATCATTAATGATTTTAATAACTAATTTAGTAGTTAAGGTAGCTATAAAGTATATTAAGAGAAGGTATTAAAAGGGGACTAGTTATGTATTTAAATGAAAAGAAGATGATACTAGAATTATTGGACACCATGCTGGAAGCAACGACTTATATTCATGAAGTTGGATTGGAACAGGGCAATAATGTACTAGCAGATTGTGTAGAAGCTGTGCAAGCTATAGGTAGTTTATTGGATAAGGAAATCAATGTGCCAAGATGTACGACTCAATACGTTCAGTTAATAACGTATTTACAAAAGATAATTGAAGAGAAAAGTATAGGCAGTTGTATAAGAGAAATTCAAGAGACGATTCATTTGTTTAAAACAGAGGCACAGGAAGAGATTGACTATAAATTAAAAGTAGCATTTTTACCTTATAAAGCCTCTATGTGGACGGCTTTAGAAAGTATATGGAAAGCAGCAGTTAGAGATGAAAAATGTGAGCCCGTGGTTGTACCAATTCCATATTTTGAATTAGATCATAATGAAGAAAAGGCTATTCCTAAGTATGAAGGAGATAAGTATCCAGAGTATGTGCCTGTAGTAGATTACAATACATATAATATTGAAGCAGAGCAGCCAGATATTATTTTTATACATAATCCATATGATGATACAAACTTCATGACTTCAGTAGATCCAAGATACTATTCTAAAAGGTTAAAACAATGTACATCTATGTTAGTGTATGTACCATATTTTATGTTTGGACCTATTAAAATTACAACAGATGTACCAAATCATATGCGTTTAGCAGCTATTGCAAATGTAGATAAATTTATTGTACAGTCTGAAAAGGTTAAGGAACTTTATGAACGTTATAATGAGGACCAGAATAAGTTTATTGCCTTAGGTAGTCCAAAAACAGATGCAATTATAACTGGTATGCAAGATGAGATTAATATACCAGAAGAATGGAAAGAAAAGTTCAAGCATAAAAAAGTATTTTTATATAATACCCATATGAGTACGATTGCAAGAGTAAAATATGATGGCATTCTTAAGATAAAAAGAATCATACGTGAAGTGACACAAAGAGATGATTGTGCATTAATATGGCGCCCACATCCTTTATCTGAAATTATGATTAAGGATTATACACCAGAGTATTTAGAAGAATACTTAGCAATTA
>CALGWE010000730.1:0-1185 GCA_937935915.1 uncultured Clostridia bacterium | reverse complement strand
AGCAGACTATAATTAGAATAGAACAGTTTCTAGAAAAAGAGAAACAAAGTAAATATAGAATGAGGGAGTTAGGGTGAAAGATAAAATTATCAAATATATTGCTATGGTGGTTTCTATTTTAGGGGGCATTCATTTAAAACATTTGGAATTGCAAGGTAGGAATTTAATGGTTATGGGAATTTTCTTAACATTAGTTATTATAGTTGTTCTTGCACTGGCAAGTTTTATCATGATCCTTACCAATATAAATGTTAAGGAAAACAATAGAATCAATGTACTTGCGTATGGGTATTTTATATTGGGGATTATTACAACCGGCAATATATATCTTCATATGATATATATTCATCAAGGGTATTTGCCGGTTATTTATTATGAGTACATGACACTAACTCAAATACTAGAGTTAATATTACTCTATGTGGTAGTACATATGGTTAATGAAAAACAAAATATCAAAAGTTGGCTTATTGGTATAGCATTGTTTACAGTATTTGTATGGGGAAGTTGTTTAAGAAAAAGTAGTGTTATAGCATACTTAGTAGTAAACCAGTATAAGGCAAGTTACGTGCTTTTAGCCATTGGATTTATTGTTATGAGTGTGAAACTGCATTACTATAATTTATATGAGAGCGAAATGAAATATTTTAAATGGTCAATGCTTGTTAAAGTGATTTATTTATTAGGAAATTTAAATGATAAAATACTCTTTAATGGCATATGGACATTTGTCTTCTATACGATTAATACGTTACATTGTATTTTAATGTATGAATTTATTTATCGTGTAATTATTAAGCAAGTTTGGTGCCCTGCAGATAAAAAATTAGATATGACAGAAAGTGAGCTTGAACAGGAAGAACTAGAAAGATATAACTTGGTCTTTGCATCATATGCCCTTAAGAGTTATGTAGGCTCCATTGATCATTCTACACAGATTCTTAAAAAGAAAATGAAGAAAGGGTGTAATGCAAGAAGTTTAGAGCACCTTAAAAAAATTAAAAATAACTGTAGCAGATTAATGAAGTTAAGTAATAATATATTGGATTTAGGTCAAATAGATATTGGTAATATGACACCTAAATATAAAGTAACCAATATGAAAGAGCTTATTAGTGTATTGGTAGAATCTATTTTGCCATATGTAGAAAGTCGTGGACTTAAAGTAGATGTTATTCAAACAAA
>CALGWE010000729.1:0-1417 GCA_937935915.1 uncultured Clostridia bacterium | reverse complement strand
AGCGTTTATTCAGATAATGTCATTGATAGTACACCTCTACATTATGAAATGACCATTGCCAAACAAATGCATTCAGACCGTATCAGTTATGTGGTAGACTTTAAAAAATTTAATAATTAATTTAAGTCTCAAATACCTAAAAAGATAAAACTTGTATTCTTTTACCTTTTTAGGTATTTTTTATTATCCATTTTCCTACTTCATTAATATTATAGTAGTGAGTAAATTTTACAAAGAGGAATCGTTTATGAATAAAAATCTTTTAAACTTATTGTTACTTTCTACAGCTTCTCTTTCTTCCATGAATCGCAACACTTGTAAAAGAGCCATGCAGATTAATAACGATGCATCAACTACTGAAATGCCATCTGGTAGTATGACAACGCCTAACCCTTCTAATAGTTCTGATACCACTAATAATTATGGTACGCCTAACAGTTATGATACCTCTAATAATTATGGTACTCCTAACAGTTATAATCCTCCTAATAATTATGACACTTCTAATCCACCTACCTTCTCTGAAAATGAATCTGCTAGTAACTCTTCCACTTCTGACACAACTATTCCTATGGGGCCTATTTTTAATGCGCAAACAGATGCGCTACTCCCTCTCAACTTAGAACCACGCTTCGTCTTACCACCACTGCCCTATGCTTATGATGCTTTAGAACCTTACATTGATACTGAAACATTACGCATTCATCATGACCGTCTTCATCAAAACTATATTAATAACCTCAATACCGCTATTTCTAGATATCCTGAAGTCTATGCTTATAATTTAGGTCAAATGCTTACTTATGCCTATAGATTACCTAGTGACATTCAATCTGCTGTTGTTAATAATGGCGGTGGTCATTTTAATCATACATTTACTTGGAACCTTATGTCTCCTGAAGGTGGTGGCACACCTACTGGCAAGATTGGTCAAGAAATTGATCGTCAATTTGGGTCTTTCTCTAACTTTAGACGTGCATTTACCGCAGCTGCTTTAAGCGTTTTTGGTTCAGGCTATGCTTGGCTTGTGCTAACCCCTAATGGCCGCTTAGAAATCATTACTACACGTAATCAAGACACCCCACTGCCACTGAATGTTTTACCACTTTTAGCAATTGATGTTTGGGAACATGCTTATTATCTTAAACATCAAAATCAACGTGAAGCTTATGTTGAAAACTTCTTTAATGTCATTAATTGGCCTTATGTCAATAGCATCTACGAGGCTGCCCTACAAAGCGCTCCTTCTAATACCTCTAATACCTAAAAGAAATATTGCAAAGTAGTGCTCTTTTAATGGAGTAGTCATTTCTAGCGTAACAGTTAGAAATGACTACTCCTTATTACATTTATCTAGTAGGCTGAAAGCTTCCTTTTGTATAGAGGCTATTCATATAATGCATTTTATGATATGATG
>CALGWE010000728.1:0-1492 GCA_937935915.1 uncultured Clostridia bacterium | reverse complement strand
TTATTTTAGATGCAGATTTCGGTCTAGCTAATGTAGAGATTATATTAGGAGAGAGACCTAAATATAATCTTTCTCACGTATTAAGCCAGCAGTGTAGTATGCAAGAAATAGTAACACAAAGTAAATACGGTGTTTCATTTATTTCAGGTGGTTCAGGGATTAAAGATATGATGTTCTTAACCCCTGCACAAATCGATAAAGTGGGAAGGGGAATGGCTTCCTTAGAAGAAATGAGTGACTTTTTAGTAGTGGATACAGGTGCTGGAATTAATGAAATTGTACTTAAGTTTTGTAGGTTAGCACAAGATGTGTACATTATCATTACACCAGAACCAACTTCTATTACAGATGGATATGCACTTATTAAAACAATTGTAAGTCAAATGACAGAACAGGTAAGGGTTAATATTATTGTTAATAAAGCCGTTTCGAAGCAGGAGGCAGTACAAGTTTTCAATAATCTTGAAAGTGTGGCTAAAGCCTTTTTAAAATTAGAAATACACTATGCTGGATTTATACCATATGATGAGAAATTATTTATGGCAGGTAAAAGTCAAGTGCCAATTAGTATATATGATCATAAGGCAAAATCAAGTATAGCGTATAAAGAAATTGCAAAACAAATTTGTGAAATAAAAGACCCTTTTGATGGGAAAAAAAGAAGTTTATTACATAAATTTAAAAGTTTATTTTCACATTAGATGTAAAATCTTAACAAAAAAATGCATAACACTGAGGTATGCATAAAAATAAATAGTTAAAAGGTTTATAGTAATAGTATACTCCAGATTATAGGAGATTGATTAGATGAGTACTGATACAAATCGAAGAGCAGTGTACGAAGAAAAATATGAGTATATTGTTGCAATGGGCATTTCAACTGGTGGGCCTAAGCTTTTAAGTCAAATTGTACAATCATTAGATGAAGACATATCAGCTACCTATATTATTGTACAACATATGCCACCAGGGTTTACTAAAACATTAGCTGAAAGATTAAACACAATGACAAAACTTACAGTGAAAGAAGCCGTAAATAATGAAATGTTAAAAAAAGGAGTGGTGTATATTGCACCAGGAGGAAAGCAACTTAAGATTAATAATGCAGATAATCCTTACATAGTGATTACAGATGAAGAACCCTATAAAGGGCATAGACCATCTATTAATGTCATGATGAATGCATTAGCAAAGTTAAAAGGATGTCATAAAAAATATATTGCTATTATTATGACAGGTATGGGCTCCGATGGGTTAGAAGGTATTATGAATCTAAAGAAAAATAAGACATGTACAGTGATTGCACAAGACGAATCAACTTGTACAGTGTATGGTATGCCAAAGGCAATTATAAATGCAGGCTTAGCGGATTATATATGCCAAGGTCATGAGATTACTAAAATGATTAAAAAGATAGCGGGGGATCGAAATGGAAGTTAGTCAATATTTAAATATGTTTATCGAGGAATCAAAAGATAACTTACAAAGATTA
>CALGWE010000727.1:0-3439 GCA_937935915.1 uncultured Clostridia bacterium | reverse complement strand
GGCGGTAATTTTAACACTGTACAAGCTGCTATTAATAGTGTGCCAAACTACAGTAGTACGCCAATTACAATTTACATTAAAGCTGGTAAATACAAAGAAGTTGTAACTATTCCTAGTAGTAAACATAATTTAAACATCATTGGTGAGAATCGCGATACAACTATTATCACCTATGACAACTATAACGCTAAACCAAATGGCAATGGTGGTACTTATGGTACAGGTGGAAGTGCCAGTGTATTTATTCAAGGTAGTGATATCACTGTGCAAAATCTCACCATTGAAAATTCATTTATAGAAAAAGGCAATAACGGCGAACAAGCTGTAGCTTTAAACGTAACAGGACCAAGAGTCTCTTTTAACAACTGTAATTTCCTTGGTAATCAAGATACACTTCTAGCAGATGGCAATACACAGTATTTCTACAACTGCTTCATTCAAGGGGATGTAGACTTTATCTTCGGTAGAAGCCAAGCTGTATTTGAAAGATGTAATATTTATTCGCTTAATAGAGGGTCTGCCTATAACAACGGTTATATTACAGCAGCACGTACCGAAGCTTCTAAACCTTATGGTTTCTTATTCTTAAACTGTAATTTATTAGCCCAAAGTGGCACAGCCAATAACTCTGTTTATCTTGGTCGCCCATGGTGTCCAAGTGGTACTTCTGTAGATAAACCATCTGTTGTCTTTAAACAATGTTCACTTGGTGGACATATTAAATCAGAAGGCTGGACTTCTATGTCAGGTGTTCCTGCTTCTCATGGCCGCTTCTATGAATACAAAAACACAGGGGCTGGCGCAAATACTGCTCGTCCACAACTAGCTGACTGGCAAGCAAACAACTGGACAAAAACTAATGTTCTTGGAGGATGGAATCCATCTTTCCGTTAGAGAAGAAGTAAAAGCTAAAGTCAGAACTACACTAGAAGGTAAAAAAAGAAGATATCGCGTAATTGCGATATCTTCTTTTTTTCAAAGTCAAAATATTAACTTCTCTTTTTTTTTCCGTCTAGAGACTCCAAAAGCTAGCTTGTGCACTATCACACTACTAAGCTATCTTTCGAAGTAATCTGATGATAGTCTTAACGAAGCTCATCAAAGAGATTTTAATCTCTTAATTTAGCACCGCAGTTCATTTCGAGGCCGTTAAGGATTTTTTTCATTACTTTTTGGATTTCTTCATCTGTAAGTGTACGGTCTTCTGCTCTGAAGATGAGTTTGAATGCTACTGATTTGTAACCTTCTTCAATTTGAGCACCTTCGTATACGTCGAAGAGTTCTACTTTTTCAAGTAATTTACCACCACGTTGGATGATTACTTTTTCAAGTTCACCAACAAGTGTTTCTTTTGCTACAAGCATTGCAATATCTCTTGTTGTTGCTGGATATTTAGGTAATGCTTTGAACTGAAGTTCTTTGTTAATTGCACCAATCATAGTAGCTAAATCAAATTCAGCCATATAAACTCTTGTATCTAAGCTGTAGTTTTTAGCAACTTGTGGATGAATTTCACCGAAGAACCCTGCTTCTTTACCATTGATAAGAAGTGTTGCAGTACGTCCTGGGTGCATGAATTCAAGTTCTGTATTTCTCACAAATTCAATTTTGTTAATGTGAAGTGCACTCATAAGTGTTTCAATCATACCTTTGAATGAGAAGAAGTCTACATTTTTGCCATATTGACCAATTGTAAGTTTTTTGATTTCTTGTGGTAATTCATGTTCATAAGCATGTTTACCTTCTAAGATAGGTTCTACATCTTCACTTGGTTTGATGTATACTTTACCAATTTCATATAAAGCTGCATCTTCTACACGTCTATTATAGTTTGTTGATAAAGAAGTTAAGATACCATTAAGTGTTGTTGTACGCATGATACTGAAGTCTTCCCCAAGTGGGTTAGTGATTTTCATAACGTTTCTTAATGGGCTATCTTCTTTGATGCAAAGTTTATCAAATACTTTTGGACTTTCGAATGAGTATGTTAATGCGCCGTATACACCGTGCATGCTCATGATTTGTCTAATTTCATCGATTGTTTTTTGTTCGAATGTTTTAGCCCCACGAGTAGGCTCTGCTCTTTCAAGAGTTGGTGTGATGCGGTCATAGCCATAAAGTCTAGCTACTTCTTCTGCAAGGTCAGCCATCATTGTTACATCAGTTCTGAATGTAGGAATTGTAACTGTTTTTGCAGCTTGATCTGGAACGAATTCAATAGAAATGAAGTAGTTGATCATTTCTTCTTCTGTAAGGTTTGTACCTAAGAAGTTGTTAATCCATTCTACATCATATGGAATTGTAATGCTTTCACGTTTACGTGGGTAAACATCAATTTTACCACTTACAACTTCACCCGCACCTGTCATATTAATAAGTTGTGCTGCTCGCTCAAGGGCAAGTGTAATATTGTTTGGATCAAGTCCTTTTGTATATTTCACTGAAGAATCACTTCTAAGGTTTAATTTTTTAGATGTTTGACGTACATTGTAACCATTGAAGTTCGCACATTCAAAGAGAATTGTTGTTGTTTCTTCTGTTACTTTTGAGTTTTCGCCACCCATTACACCAGCAAGTGCTACAGCTTTTTCATCATCAGCGATTACAAGCATAGATGGATCAAGTTCTACTTCATCTTCAAATAAAGTAACGAATTTTTCACCTTCTTTAGCATTTCTTACGTGAATGTTGTGACCTGCAAGTTTGTCATAGTCAAATGCATGCATTGGTTGACCAAATTCAAGTAACATATAGTTTGTGATATCTACGATGTTATTGATTGGGCGAAGACCAGCTGATAATAAACGGTCTTTAAGCCATTTTGGTGATGGACCAACTTTTACATTTTTGATAATTCTAGCTGCATAACGTGGGCAAAGTTCTTCATTGTGAATTGTAACTGTTGCCATTTCATTAGCATTGCCTTCTACTTCTTCTACTGTGATTTCAGGGAATTTAAACTCTTTACCAAAAGTAGCTGCTGCTTCTCTTGCAATCCCTAAAATACTAAAGCAATCTGCACGGTTAGATGTGATTTCATATTCTACTACTTGTTCACCAAGTCCGAAGTATGGTTTAACATCTACGCCAAGTGGCATATCTTTAGGGAAGATGTATACACCATCATGTGGTGCATCTTCGATATCTTCTTCTGAGAATCCAAGTTCTTCTACAGAACAGAACATCCCTTCAGAAAGTTCTCCTCTAAGTTTACCTGCTTTGATTTTAAGTCCTCCAGCAAGTGTTGCACCATCTAAAGATACTGGTACGATATCGCCTTCATTAACATTTTTAGCAGCTGTTACGATTTGAATTTCTCTCTCTCCTGCAATATCAACTTGCATAATGCGAAGTTTATCTGCATTTGGGTGCTGAGCCACGCTCATGATTTTACCAGATACTACTTTTGTAATTTCTTTTCCGCTCTCTTCTACTGCTT
>CALGWE010000726.1:0-1656 GCA_937935915.1 uncultured Clostridia bacterium | reverse complement strand
CAGAAGCATTCTTGCGGAAAATGCCACGGTAAAGGTCTTCTGAAATAGATGAAGCTGTTACTAAAAGTTGTGAATCTGCTGTACTCATAACTGCTGCTAAAATTGCTGATAAAAGTACACCTGAAATTAAAATAGGTGTATAGCGTATAACAAGTTCCATAAACACATATTCCCCATCTAAATTTTGAATCGCACTGATTTGATTTGCTACGTTCATTGCTTCTACAGAACCCGCTTCAAGTGTAGCAAGCAAGCTTTGTAAATGATTTAATGTGCCTTCTAAAACACTTCGTCCTAAAACACCAATCAGTACAGCGCCAGTAAGAGAAATCACAACCCAAATCATAGCAATAAGACGTGAATCTTTGATTTCTTCTGGATCTTTAACCGCCATAAATCTTACTAAAATATGTGGTTGCCCAAAATAGCCAAGTCCCCATGCAATAGATGAAATAATACTAATGATCGCAACTGTTATGCTCCCACCTACACCAGCTAAAGCATTTGTATTCCAAAAACTTAAAAAGCCTACTTCTGAAATCACTTCACGGCTGCTATTAATAATAGGTAAATTAAAATTTAAACTCCCAAGCTCTGCTGTTGCACCTTTAAAGACCATAATTGGTAAAGCTACAATTGCAAAGAACATTAAAATCCCTTGGATTAAATCTGTCCAACATACAGCTAAGAAGCCACCTAAAAATGTGTACGTAATAATAACAACTGTTCCGATTAATACAGCCCTGCGATATTCAATATTAAATACACTATTTAAAAGCTTACCACCAGCTACAAAACTAGAGGCTGTATAAAATAAGAAGAAGATTAAGATAAACACAGAAGATGCCACACGTAAAATACGGCTTTGATCTTCAAAACGATTTTCAAAATAACTAGATAATGTAATTGAGTTATTAAACCTTTCTGTATACGTACGTAACTTTTTCGCAACGATTTTCCAGTTAAAATATGTACCTATAGCAAGACCTATGGCAATCCAAGCCGAATTACTAATCCCACCAAGAAAAGCTGCACCAGGTAATCCCATTAAGAGCCATCCACTCATATCAGAAGCCTGTGCACTGAGAGAAGTAACCCATTTACCAAGTCCTCTTCCTCCTAAAATATAATCTGATAAATTCTTTGTTTTAAAATAAAAATACATACCTATACCTAACATCACTAATAGGTATAAACAAAATGTAACAAGTTTTATGTATTTTATTTCATACAAAAAAATAAAGGAACAAACCTGCTCCTTTATTTCTATTCATAATATTTATTTTTCTTAGAGGCATTCCTCATTTTATATTAATCCTGCTTAATCTAATAGTATTTTGCTTACTGTATTTAAAATTTTATCTTTATCTGTTGCAACATCATAAAATCCTTTAGATGGATATAATCTCTGAATATCTACTGTACGCATATCGCCTATTTGAAGTCTTGTAATAAAATGATTTGAAAAATCTTTCACTTCAATGTCCATCTGAAATTCTTTATCTGGTGGCAATGAATCCGGCTTGACTGATGTGGTCGGAATGATTACAAACTTCGTTTTAAAATACTTAAATATATAACACCAATGTCCACCATATAATTCCTTTGGAAAACCACGTGTTAAATTAAAATACGCTATTTGATGTACCTTAGGTA
>CALGWE010000725.1:0-2431 GCA_937935915.1 uncultured Clostridia bacterium | reverse complement strand
TTATACGCTGGTACTTTATATGGTCTTGCCATATCTGGTTCTTTTTTTCTAAGGATTAAGAAAGAAAGAGAAACCATGCAGTAAGCTAAACAGCAGCCGAAGTTACCTGCATCACAAATCCATACCATCATAGCTCTACCTGCAAAAGGTGCTAGCATTGTTAAACCACCAATTAATAAAAGTGCATTGATAGGTGTTTTATGTTTTGGATGAAGTTTTGCAAAAGCCTTTGGAATCATATAAGATTCAGCCATAGAGTACATCGCTCTTGAACCACCAATCATAAATGAGTTCCAAGATGTGATAATCCCGCACATTCCACCGACAATGATGACTTTTGCCATGATTGAAGTATTAAAAGCAACTGCCATAGCATCTGCTGTTACCAGACCTGTCCCCTTTTGAGAAGCTATAATAGCTTCAGGATTTAAAACTAATCCAACGGCAATAATGACAAGAGCATAGAAAAGTACGGCTAAGACAACGGATAAGATTAACATTTTACCAATTTTTTTAGGTGGCACATTAATCTCTTCTGCAGCTTGTGGAATAACGTCAAAACCAATGAAATAAAATGGTGTCACTGCTGCCACGCCTAAGATACCACTAAAATGTCCACTCATTGTACTACCTACAAACATTTGACCATTTAAATTGTCCACTGTGCCATTGATTACAGAAGCTACAATTAATAAAATCCCTGCACCACCTATAATGACAGTTAAAATAGTTTGTAAGAAAGCTGCCGTTTTCGCACCTAAAATATTAATAATTGTAATTAGAAAAGCTAATACAATAGCAACGACAAGCCATGAAGCATAAATATCAAATCCTGCTACTGTATATAAATATCCCTTTAAAAATCCAGGAATGAGATATGTAAGAATTGTTGGAAATGCACATGCTTCGAAACAAACGACACCTACATATCCAAGAATAATTGCCCATGTACATATAAATGATCCAGTAGGTCCCATTGCCCGATGACTAAATACATGTTCCCCACCACACTGTGGCATAGCTGCTGTCAGCTCTGCATAAGTTAAGCCAACGAAGAAAATCATGATTCCACCAATTACAAAACCTAATGCGGCGCCTAAAACGCCTCCATCTTCAATCCAGCCACCAGTAGATACAACCCAGCCCCAGCCAATCATAGCGCCAAAGGCAATGACTAAAATGTCCCATGCACTAAACACTTTATCAAATTCAGAAGTTTTTTGACCCATACCTCTCATTCTCCTTTCTTAAATACCTTTTGTGCCATTTCTACAATGTACTCTGCTGTGCCCTCTACACCAAGAAGACTGCTATCAATTAATAGATCTCTGTTATGCCTATCTCCTCTATTGCTGCCGGTTAAAGCTAAATGCCTTTTGTGATATCTCTTATCTTTTTCATCAATTAATAATTTAGCATCATCATAAGAAAGGTTATGGCTCGCCATTACATTTTTGATTCGGGTTTCATTAGGTGAATAAATAAAAACTCTAAGAATAGGTTTTTGCTCTTTTAAAATGTAGTCAGCTGAACGTCCAATAATAACACAAGATTCTTTATCAGCAAGTTTACGAATAATCCTTTTTTGCACCTGAATTGCCCTGTCTGTCAGGTCTGCATATTTAGAAAAGGAACCACGTACATCTCCCTCGGCACCTTTTCCGGCAATGACAACGCCTTCTTCAACCTTTTCCATAATGTCTTTTGGAATGCCAACCTCCCTAATAATTTCATCCACCGTATTACGGTCGTAAAATTTAATGCCCATACGCTCTGCTATTTTCTTTCCTACTTGATTACCCTTAGCACCATACTCACATCCTATTGTGATTACCATATTCGCCATACTTTCTCCTTTCCAAGCAAAAAGCGCCCTTACAAATAATCTCTGTAACGACGCCTTTGTCTTAAAGTTATTTTATTATTACGCTAATGCTTCTACAGTTTCTTTAATAATTTCAAATGCTTTATCACATTCCGCAGCTGAAACGATAAGTGGTGGTACCATACGAATTGTATGTGCCCCAATTGCTGTAATTAACATTTTTCTATCTAAGCAGCCATGTTTTACATCTATACCATTAATGGTATCATCAAATTCTACCCCCACTAAAAGTCCTTGATGACGTACCTCTTTGACATGAGGTAATGTTTCTAATTTCTCACAGAAATAATCTCCCATTTCTTTTGCATTGCCTGCAAGATTTTTATCAATTAATTCTCCCACTTCAGCAAGTGCTGCAGCGCAACTAATTGGGTGTCCTCCAAAAGTAGTGCCATGAGAACCTGCACTAAATGCTTTAGCCACTTCTTCTGTGGCACAAATTGCACCGATTGGCATACCGCCACCAAGGCCTTTTGCCATAGAAACAACATCTGGATGAATACCATATTGTTCAAAAGCAAAAAGTGTACCTGTACGACCAATACC
>CALGWE010000724.1:0-1723 GCA_937935915.1 uncultured Clostridia bacterium | reverse complement strand
TCTAAGTTCAATATCTTAACTTAATGACATTGGCTATAATAGCTCCTTTTTTATTATTTAAATTTAACTTGCTCTGTCTCATCTGTAATTGCTCTAAATGAGAATCCTTGTTGTCTAAGGCCTTCCACGATTTGTGGCAACGCATCAACTGTAGTTGTTTTAGCTGGTGCGTCGTGCATTAAGATAACTGCCTCATCTTTACCTTGTGCACCATTTAAAACAGAATTTACGATTACATTTTTATCTTGTCTATTTGCAGATGCATCTGATGAATCTACATTCCAGTCAAAATATGTAAGACCTGCATTATTAACTGCTGGAATGATTTGATCCATAATTGATGCCCCACCATATTTATGACTAATTGTATTATTAGAACCCCCTGGGAATCTCATAATAGTAGGTTTTACACCTGTAATTTTCTCAAGTGATTTTGATAAATCTGTGATGTCTGTCATAAATGTATCTACACTACGATAAATTTTATCATATTCATGTGTATTAGAATGGATTGCTAAAGTATGCCCTTCATTTACAATACGTTTATAGATTTCATCTTGATTGTTTTTACCTAAAACAAAGAATGTTGCTTTAATATTATTGGCTTTAAGGAAATCAAGAATCTTTACTGTATTTGTACTTGGACCATCATCAAATGTAAGATATGCAAATTTATTTGTATCACTGCTTACGCTTACGCCTGGATGTGCTGCTATTTCTTTTTCTAATTGTACTTTTTTGTTTTGAACTTCAGTCTCTACTTCTTCAAGCTCTAGTTTATGGGTATTGAGTTCTTCCTGAAGTGCTAATTGCTCTGCATTAAATGTTGCTACAGCTTCTTTTGCTACTTTTAATGCACTTACTTTTTCAGGTAATTTATATGCTAAAAATCCCGCACATCCTCCAAATACTATTGCTAAAAGGAGAAATAGTAGAGTAGTTCCAACTTTATTACTTTTTCTTCTACCATAACCCATTGTTATCACCTTTTTCTACTTCTTAAAATTATACCTATTCTTATTTGTACTGATTATATTTATGCTATTCCTACTATATTATTTCATTGAGTCTGGAATAACTACTGGTTCGTATTTTGCTAAATTATCTTGTACTTCTGCTAACTCTTTTTCAGCTGCTGCTTTTTGCTCTTTTACAGCTTGTACCTCTGCTCTTAAATCCTCTGTAGCTTTAGAAATAGTTTCTACGCTTGCAGTATTTTTACTAATGCTGCTTGAGATGAAGAGGTTACCACCTAAAAGACCGATTGTTAAACCTGCACCTAAGATAGTTATAGCTATACAAACACCTAAAAATCGATTTTTCTTTTTAGTACCAAAATTTAAGCTGTTTCTGTATGCCATAATGCCTTATCCTTTCTTTTATTTTCTCTATTTATCAGTATACTATTTTTAACTTAGATTTAAAACATAGATTTTAACTTTTTATATTTCCTTTTTTTTCAAAACGTAAAAAAAGTGAGGATGTCTAGAAAGACATCCCCCAATCCAACTAACTTAACAAATTTAACCAACTTAAGGAATCTATACAAACTAAGCATTAACTGCTTATTTTGCCTTATTTAATAACTGTTTTGGTACTTTCGTTTGATAGCACCACCAGTCTGATTGATAGCTTATCGACTTATACGCCGATATCTTTACTATCTTTCCTAATAAAACTAACATGCTTTTTTTCATTTTTACTCCTTTATGTAAGGCACCAA
>CALGWE010000723.1:0-4313 GCA_937935915.1 uncultured Clostridia bacterium | reverse complement strand
AGACGTGTGCTCTTCCGATCTCCCTATTGGGAAAGGCCAAAGAGGTTTAATTGTGGCACCGCCAAAAGCAGGGAAAACAATTCTCTTAAAACAAATTGCAAATGCTATTACATTTAATCATCCAGACGTTTCACTTATTGTGCTACTCATCGATGAAAGACCAGAAGAAGTAACAGATATTCGTCGTTCCATTAATGGAAAAGATGTAGAAGTTATTGCCTCTACATTTGATGAGCCACCAGAACATCATAAACAAGTGGTAGAAATGGTGTTAGAACGTGCAAAACGTATGGTTGAGCAAGGTAAAGATCTTGTGATTTTACTTGATAGTATTACACGTATGGCAAGAGCATATAATTTAACAATTCCACCAAGTGGAAGAACTTTATCAGGTGGGCTTGATCCGGCTGCACTTCATATGCCAAAGAAATTCTTTGGGGCAGCACGAAAAATTGAAAATGGTGGTAGTTTAACTATTTTAGGGACAGCCCTAGTGGATACAGGAAGTAAGATGGATGATGTAATCTTTGAAGAGTTTAAAGGAACAGGTAATATGGAGCTTGTGCTTGACCGTTCTTTATCTGAAAAGAGGATTTATCCAGCTATTGATATTTATAAATCAGGTACTAGACGTGATGACCTATTATTGTCACCAAGCGAAGCTAGTGCCGCATATAGTATTAGAAAAGACTTAAGTCGTAATAATACGTCTGAAGTCATGGAAAATCTTATTAATACCATGCTTGTTTATCCTACAAACAAAGAATTTGTAGAAAAAATAAGAAAAAACATAGGTGTAAGTAATTAATTTCAGCTATGTACTTGCAATAGCAATTAAGACATGTTATAATACTGACGTTGTCACAAAATTGCTAGAGTTAAAATTAACATAGAAAAGTGTCATGAAAGAGGTGAAGGTAATGAATAAAGAAATCCAACCAAAATACGAAGCAGTAACAGTTGTATGTAACGGATGTGGAACAGTTATTGAAACTCGTTCAACAAAAGAATCTATCAACGTAGAGGTTTGCTCAAAATGTCATCCATTCTACACAGGTAAACAAAGAGCAGCATCTGCTAAAGGTAGAATTGATAAATTCAACAAAAAATTTGGTATGTAATTATAAGCTTCATACTTTAGTTACATTAATATATGATAATTGCCTTGAGGCAAATCATGAAAATGGGTTGAGAGGATGGTCTCAACCTTTTTTTTTGTAGAGTAGGAAAGTGCGTTTTTAACTTTATTACTCTCAGGAAGGAAGCAGGGCTTACTTTCCTGTAGAAGAGGAGGCAATCAAATGGCAAAAGTAAATATTGGTGGTCAAGCTGTTATCGAAGGCGTAATGATGAAAGGCAGAAAGTATTATGCTGTAGCTGTGCGTAAATCAGATGGAACGATTGTCACAGACAGCAAAGAATCTGTAAGTATTATGGATCGCGTAAAGTTTTTAAGATGGCCTATTTTAAGAGGTATGGCAGTTTTTGTAGAATCCCTTATATTAGGTGTCAAAACACTGAGTTTTTCAGCAGAACTTTATGGCGAAGAAGATCCAGATTATGAGCCAAGTAAGTTTGAAGTTTGGCTTGATGAAAAACTAGGGGAAACAGGTGAAAAAATAATAATGGGACTGACAATGTGCCTATCATTTATACTAGCAATTGGCATTTTTATGATTTTACCTATGTTTTTAAGTACCTTATTTAAAAAAGTAATTCCAAGTTCTTTTGTACAAAACCTCATTGAGGGAGCAATTCGTATTATTATTTTCCTTGCTTACATGAAACTTATTACAAAAATGAAAGATATTGAACGCACCTTTGAATATCACGGTGCTGAACATAAAACAATTAATTGCATGGAACAAGATATGGAGCTTACAGTGGAAAATGTAAGAGGATGTACACGCTTACATAAAAGTTGTGGGACAAGTTTCTTATTCGTTGTAATGATTGTAAGTATTTTAGTGTTTAGTGTGTTTACAACACAAGTGTTGTGGCAAAGAACATTAGTACGTATATTATTAGTACCTGTTGTATCAGGTATTTCATATGAATTTATTCGTTGGGCAAGATTATGTCCAGATAATAAACTCGCTAATTTCTTAAGTAAACCAGGTATGTGGTTACAAAGGGAATTTACAACAAAAGAACCAGATGATTCACAAATTGAAGTAGCTATTGCAGCAGTTAAAGGAGTACTTAAGCATGAGCCTATGCAATAATAAAATAGAAGATAAAGAAACTATCTATGAAGTGATGAAATGGGGAGAAGCTGTTTTAAACAGTTACAAACGCCCAGATGCAGCAATTGATGCAAAGCTTCTAATGAAAAATTTATTAGGATTTGATGAAATGAGACTTTTACTTGAGCGTGACCAAAAATTAGCAGCTCATTTAAAAGAGTCATATACTTACGTTATTGCAAAGCGTGCACAAGGCATTCCATTACAATATATAACTAGAAATCAAGAATTTATGGGCCTTAATTTCTATGTGGACGATCGTGTACTTATTCCAAGACAAGATACAGAAACATTAATTGAGCTTTTAATTGAAAAAGCTAAAGTAGAACATTTTAAAACAGGTGTAGATATTGGTGCAGGATCAGGCTGCATTAGTATTTCTCTAGTGACATATATCGAAGGCTTAAATATGACAGCTATTGACCTCTCAGAAGGGGCATTAGATGTGACTAAGAAAAATGTGAAAGAACATGGACTTGAAGAACGTATAAAACTCTTACAAAGTGATGTGCTTGAAGCATATAATAAAGAAGAAAAGGTAGACCTTGTGGTTTCTAATCCACCATATATCTCAGTGCAAGATTGCAAGGAACTTATGATAGAGGTAATTGGACATGAACCACGTATGGCTTTAACTGATGAAGGTGACGGCTTAAGCTTTTATAGACGAATTACACACGATGCCAAGGAGATTCTAAAACCAGGCGGCATAATTGCATATGAAATCGGATATAATCAAGGGAAAGCGGTAAAAACTATGTTAGAAGAAGCTGGTTATATCGAGGTAGAAGTTTATCAAGATTTAGCAGGTAAAGATAGAGTTGTCATTGGGCGTAATCCGGTTTAAAATAAAATGTAATGTGTAACAAATAGAGAGGTGAACCAAATGTTTGAGCAAATACAAGATTTAGTAGACAAATACGAGATCATTGGTGAACAAATTAGTAATCCAGAAGTTATTGCAGATCAAGATAGATGGCAAAAACTTATGAAAGAACATAGTGATTTAAAAGAAATCGTTGAAAAATACCTTGAATATAAACAAGTACTTGAATCAATCGATGAAGCATTAATCATGTTAGAAGATAATCTAGATGATGATTTTAGAGAACTTGTTAAAGAAGAACTTGCTGAAAATAAAAAGCGTGTTGAACCTTTAGAAAACGAACTTAAATTATTACTTTTACCAAAAGACCCTAACGATGATAAAAATGTTATCATTGAAATTCGTGGAGGTGCTGGTGGAGATGAAGCAGCATTATTCGCAGCAAATCTTTACCGTATGTATGGTTACTATGCAGAAAGTAATAAATGGAAAACTGAACTTATGTCAGTTAACGAAAATGGTATCGGTGGATTTAAAGAAGTTATCTTCATGGTAAAAGGTCAAGGTGCTTACTCTAAACTTAAATATGAGAGTGGTGTACACCGTGTACAACGTATTCCAGCAACAGAATCAAGTGGACGTATTCATACATCAACTGTAACAGTAGCTGTTATGCCAGAAGCTGAAGAATTAGATGTACAATTAGATATGAATGATGTACGTATTGACGTATGTCGTGCTTCAGGTAACGGTGGACAATGTGTCAATACAACTGACTCTGCTGTACGTGCACTTCACGTACCAACTGGTATCATGGTATACTGTCAAGATGAAAAATCTCAGCTTAAAAATAAAGAAAAAGCACTTAGAATCTTACGTACAAGACTTTATGATATGGAACAAGCAAAAGCACATGCTGAGCATGCAGCTGAAAAGAAAAGCTTAATTGGTTCTGGGGATCGTAGTGAACGTATCAGAACTTACAACTATCCACAAGGTCGTGTAACAGATCACCGTGTAGGATTAACACTTCACCGTTTAGATCAAATTTTAGATGGTGATTTAGAAGAAATCATTTCTACATTAACAACTGTAGATCAAACTGAGAAACTTAAAGAAATTTCTAATAACCAATAGGGTTAAGTGGGCTGTGGCACTTAGGTGTCGCAGCCTTTTTTGCGTGGTAGTGTGGATAAATGGCATATTGAATTTTCCTTGACCCTCACTTCGTTCGAAGGTCA
>CALGWE010000722.1:0-2571 GCA_937935915.1 uncultured Clostridia bacterium | reverse complement strand
ATAGTAAGATGACAAAAGCAAGGATACAATTTAAAAATGGAGAAGTATTAGAAGTTGCAAAAGGTATAACATTAGGTGAGGTGGCTGACTTAGTACAAGATCAGTATACTTATCCTATTATGATAGGTGAAGTAGGACATAATCTAAAATAACTTTCAAGTAAAGTAGAAGAAGATTTAAATGACTTTAGTTTTATTGAATTAAATCAAAAAGATGGTATGCGTGTTTATCAAAGAAGTACAACCTTTTTACTTATAGCAGCAGCTAAAAGAATTGTTCCAAACTGCCATATTTTAGTGAATCACCATATTACAGGTGGTTATTTCTGTGAGTTTGAACATGAAGCATGTTGCACAGAAGAAAATATAGCAGCAATTGAAACAGAAATGAAGAAAATGGTCACTGAAGCATTACCTATTGAAAAATCTTTGATGCATGTAGCAGATGCTATGGCATATTTCAAAGAAAATGGCTTAGAGGATAAGATGAAACTCTTCAAATACCGTCGTACCTCTACTGTAAATATGTATACATTAGATGGTATTAAAGATTACTTCTATGGCTATATGCTACGTAATACCAGAGATCTTAAACTCTTTAAATTAATTCCTTATGCTTATGGATTCATTTTACAATTCCCAGATGAAAAGAATCCACATGTTTTACCAGAATTTAAACCACAACCTAAACTTTCTAATATATTTAGAGAGTCAGAAAAGTGGGCACGTATTTTAGAAGTAGATACAGTAGGTTCATTAAATGATATTATTGCTTCAGGACAAACTGATGAACTCATTAAGATTTCAGAAGCCTTACATGAAAAGAAAATTGCAAGTATTGCAGATAAGATTACAGAAAAAGGTGCTGTAAAGCTTGTACTGATTGCAGGACCATCTTCTTCAGGAAAAACCACATTTGCTAAAAGACTTTGTGTACAATTACGTGTGAATGGTATGAAACCACATCTGATTTCTATAGATGATTATTTCGTAGATCGTGAACATACACCAAGAGATGAACATGGTAAATATGATTTTGAAGCATTAGAAGCAATAGATGTAGATTTATTTAATGAACATATGAAACGTCTTATAGCAGGTGAAACTGTAGAAATCCCTACTTTTAACTTTGTATTAGGGAAAAGAGAGTATAAAGGCAATACAATGTGTTTAGGTAAAGAAGATGTACTTGTCATTGAAGGTATTCATGGTTTAAATGAAAAGCTCAGTTATGCAATTCCTAAGGAAAACAAATATAAAGTATATGTCAGCTGTTTAACACAACTGAATATTGATGAACATAATCGTATTCCAACTACAGATACAAGACTCATAAGACGTATGGTAAGAGATAATGCCTATCGTGGTACAGCGCCAGAGCTTACATTAGAACGTTGGGCTTCTGTGAGACGCGGTGAAGAGAAAAATATCTTCCCATTTCAAGAAGAAGCAGATATCATGTTTAATACCGTGTTAATTTATGAACTTGCTGCACTTAAAGCAAAAGCAGAACCACTTTTATTTAGAGTAGGACCTGATTCACCTTATTATAGTGAAGCAAAACGTATTTTAAAATTCTTTGAATACTTTTTGGTAATGGATAGTTCAGAAATCCCTACAAACTCTTTATTACGTGAATTTGTAGGTGGAAGTTCTTTTGAATAAAAACATTAGTTGACAAGTATATAAAAATAACTTATACTAATAAAGCTGTTAAGTAAATCAGACAGTCGCACGTACCAATTCGAAAGAAGGTACTTGAGGAACGTCCGGGCTCCACAGAGCAAGGTGCTGGGTAATACCCAGTGGAGGCAACTCTAAGGATAGTGCAACAGAAATAAACCACCTGTCGTAAGATAGGTAAGGGTGGAAAGGCGAGGTAAGAGCTCACCGTCCCCTAGGTGACTAGGGGAGCCATGTAAACCCCACCTGGAGCAAGACCGTATAGAAAGACGCTAATAGTGGCTCGCTAGTCTTTGGGTAGGTCGCTAGAGCCAATAGGCAACTATTGGCGTAGATAGATGACTGTTTAATACAGAACCCGGCTTATAGATTTGGTTAACACAAGGCTTAAGATTATTCTTAAGCTTTTTTAATTTGAGGGTGAAACATTTTATAGAGTATAAAAAAGGTAGCTTAAAGTTTAAGCTACCTTTTTTTATTGTGCTGTTAAAACTTCCCCAGATTTAACCGGTGTTTTTGGTGTTCTTTGCATATAGAGCGTTTGTGTTGGGAAAGCAATATCAACGCCAATATGTTCACAAAGTTTTAAAATCTCCATATTAATGCGTTGTTTGACTTGTAAGTAAGAAGCATAATCTGTATGCATTGAATAATAGAGAATTTGAATATTAAGTGCATAGTCGCCAAAGTTTTCAAAGACAACAATATAAGTATCATTTTCTACATCAGGATCTTCAAGTAAGATATTTTTAATCTTTTTAATGCATGTGTTTAAATTATCAATAGAAGTATTATAACTAACACCTAAATCAAATTTTACGCGACGTTTTTCCATACGTGTCCAGTTAATAAGGTTGGCATTGCTAATTTGTGCATTAGGAATAACCAC
>CALGWE010000721.1:0-1071 GCA_937935915.1 uncultured Clostridia bacterium | reverse complement strand
AATTCTAAACTTTATTATTTTCGAGATGATAAGGTGATGTATGTTACACCAGAGCAAAGTGAGGCGCATTTAAAACAGACGAAGATAGATAATGCATACAATGAGAAGCAAACCCAATTATTAGGATATGATAAGAAATACGAAATAGACGAAAAGGTTATAGCGTTACAGGCAGGGGATGCCTTTTTATTATGTTCAGATGGTTTTTGGAAGCAAATTGATGAGATGGAAATGCTGATTGATTTAAATAAATCCCAAACAACTAAGGAGTGGATTAAGCATTTGCTTGTACGCCTAATCAGTCGTGCAAAGGGAAAATATGATAATTATACAGTATGTGGTGTAATCGTAAGGTAAAGGGCCTTTAGTTAATGAGATCATAAAGATAATGCTATAAGATACAAATAGGAAAAATGATAAGGGGAATTTGAGATGCAAATAAAAATAGGTTATCAAGGAATGAGAGGCAGTAATGCCTTAGCAGCTGCTAAACAAATGTGTGAAGCACTAGGAATAAATAGTGTAAGTTATATACCACTAGTAACCTCAGCAGGTGTTACCGAGGCGCTTTTAAAGGGAAAAGTACAATATGGCGTCATGGCAACGCGCAATGTGATAGCTGGAGAAGTTGAAGAAACAAAAGTAGCACTGCAGGATTTAAAATATGAGTGTATGGCAACTTGCGGGTTACCTATTCATCATTGTTTGTTTATAAAAAGTGATAAGCTTGTAAAGCAGGATATTCGGCAAGTGGCTTCCCATATACAAGCACTTAAACAATGTGAAAACTATTTAACGCAGCACTTTGGGAAAATTGATTTGTTACCTATAGAAGATACGGCCATAGGAGCTAAGTATCTAGCAGAAGGGAGATTAGATGAAAAGACAGCTATATTATGTCGTAAAGAAGCAGGATTACAATATAAACTACTGCTACTGGCCGAAAATATAGAAGACTTCAAAGAAAATTATACAGAATTTATGATGATTAGGCATCTAAGGCATTAGAAGAAATGGCTTATTGGCCGCAAATGACTAAAATAAAAAGGGAGCAGCTGAGTGCTGCTCCCT
>CALGWE010000720.1:0-32374 GCA_937935915.1 uncultured Clostridia bacterium | reverse complement strand
TTTTACATGTGACTTTTTGTAGCTATTTCAACTTTTTATTATAATGCTTTTTTAATAGCCGCCATAAGTTCTTCATATGTTTCAAATGCAGGAAGTTCTGGGTAATCAGCTTTAATTTTATCTGTACTCTTGAATAAGAAACCTGCTTTACTTGCTTTAATCATACCAAGGTCATTGTAGCTATCTCCACTTGCAATTGTTTCATAACCAATTGATTGTAATGCTTTTACTGTTGTATATTTTGAGTTTTCAATACGCATTTTAAATCCTGTAATTTCTCCACTTTCTGCTACTTCAAGTGAGTTACAAAAGATTGTTGGCCAACCTAATTTTTTCATAAGTGGTGTTGCAAATTGTGTAAATGTATCACTAATGATGATTACTTGTGTTAATGAACGAAGTTCATCGAGGAATTCTTTTGCGCCTGGCATTGGATCGATTTTAGCAATTGTTTCTTGGATTTCTTTAAGTCCTAAGCCATGTTCTTTTAAAATACCAAGACGCCATTTCATTAATTTATCATAATCTGGTTCGTCTCTTGTTGTTTTCTTTAATTCTGGGATACCACTTGCCTCTGCAAATGCAATCCAAATTTCTGGTACTAATACCCCTTCTAAGTCTAAACATACAATATTCATTACTTATCCCTCCATTATTTTTTAAATATATCAAAATTTTATCATCAATTTCAAGATAACTCAATTTTTATAGCTCTAATTCTTTAAATTTTTACACTTTTAATCTATAACATCCTTTTTTAACCTTGCAAATAATGTTTCTCTCCACCAGCTGTTTTAAAACTCTTTGAAGCTGCCTTCTGCTACATCTTAATCTGCATGCTAATACCTTAGTTTTTGCTTCTACCAAAAAAGGAGACATATGAGGATAGTATAATTCTACATCACCGAGCATGGTAAGCAAAATATGCAGGCTATCAAGGCATAATCGCTTCTCAAGCAATCGCAGATACCCTTACAGCTTTATTAGCTTTTATACTCCTTTACAGAAGTTTATATCAAGAAATCAAATAAAAAGAGGCAGTCGCAAAATTATAAATAACTTTGTGGCTGCCTCTTTAATTTTATTATATCTCTTTATCTATTAAATATTTTAAATCATCTTTTTTATATGCCCATAAATCACAAAGAAAAGATTTAAAACAACATTGATAATTCCTGCAAACAATAAATAATATAATGGTCTCTTCGTATCAACAGCTGCACTTAATACTGCATTCCCAAAGTTATATAGTGCCATAGCCGGCATACCTAATAAGTAAATACGTAAATAAAGGGCTGCCTCATGAATAAGTTCATCTTTTGTATTCATACTCCCTAAAATGCCCTTTGAAAACATAATGCCTAGCAACATAATTAATGCTCCTACACTAAAGCATAAAATTACTGCTGTATGTACTGTCTCCCTTATGCTTTTTTCATCTTTGGCACCAATATATAATGCCGTTAGTGCATTCACACCATTTGCCATGCCTAATAATATTCCTATAAATAAGGTTATCAATATACTTGTAGATCCTACTGCTCCTAATGCAATAGACCCTGCAAACTTTCCTACCACTGCTACGTCTGCCATGTTAAAAATAACTTGTAAGACGTTTGAAAACATTAGTGGCACACTAAAAATCCATATTTTCTTCCACAATGAACCATTGGTAAAATCCATTTCATAATTTTTCATGCTAAATATTCCTTCTATAATTAGTCCCTTAAAAGTCACATCTAAATATACAAGAATCTATTATAGCATTATTTTTATATAAACATAACCCTTACCATATATCTATATTATTTTCTAAAGCTTAAATTCAGGTGGATTTAAGATATTATCAATAAAACCTTGCTTTAACTTAGGCTCCGTATTTAACCAGCCTTGCATACAAGTAAATAGCAACATCCTTCTATACTTAATAAATGTATCTAGCTCTTTAAGCCATTTACTATCTAGATGGTTCTCTATTTCATAACCATTTAAAAAGCTATCATAAAATCTTTTTAACCTGTCTTTATCACTAAATGGCGCAATCATCCCCCCTGTTGTATCAAACATGAGGCCTTGTGCTGGCACTGTAATATCCTGCATAAAGAACTGTCTATTAGCACAGTCAAAATCAATAAGCGCTATCTCGCCTTTGTTTACTAAAATGTTTCTCTGATGGTTATCATTATGTATAAAACCATATTCATTTATGCCTCTAGGTAATGTTCCTAAATAAACTTTCATCTCTCGCCAACATTGCTTTATCTGTTCATCCCCACACCAGTTTTCAAAGAAATCTACTTCTCCTGCATAACCTAAGTCAGCTCTTTCTTCGCCTTCTTTAAATGTCTTTGTAATAGCATGTGATTTACCTGTGAGTTTGCCCCATTCATAAACTAGTTTATCTGTAAGTTCCTCATTCGTAGGATTAATGCCTTCATAAAAATTCATTACATAAGCTATAAAGCAATATCCTTTATCCAAACTTATTTCATACAGGTTACCATTTTTATTAACTAATGGATAAGCCAATTGAATACCGTTTTCTCCAAGATAATTTGCAAATTGAATACGTACTTCTAAAACCTTAAGCTTTTCCTGCTCAGTTTCTTTAATAGCTAATATTTTGAACACCCTTTTTTGACTACCTTCAAAATATATATAAACAATGCCATCAGAGGATTCCTTTCCACCATCAAGATAACTTAATGCTTTTACATCAATGGAAAATTTCTCACATAATTCTAATTTCACTTTATCTGTTACTTCTATCATCTTTCTCCCCCTTATCATAACACTCCTAAAATTTTTACTACTGATTCTATTGTATAAAGCATATATGTTAATTATATATTTTTTTATATATAGTAATTAAATATTTTAATTTTATTATTTTTTATGTTATATTTTATAATATAATGCATTTTTATAAGTTAATTGGAGGTTGTATACATGGAAAAAATTAGAATGACCACACCTTTAGTTGAGATGGACGGAGATGAAATGACAAGAATTCTTTGGCAAATGATCAAAGATGAATTACTTTTACCTTTCATTGATTTAAAAACAGAATACTATGACCTTGGTCTAGAACATAGAAATGAAACAAATGACCAAGTAACTTTTGACTCTGCTGAAGCAACTAAAAAATACGGTGTTGCTGTAAAATGTGCAACTATTACACCTAACGCAGCTAGAGTAAAAGAATATAACTTAAAAGAAATGTGGAAAAGTCCTAACGGTACAATTCGTGCAATCTTAGATGGTACTGTATTTAGAGCACCTATCGTTGTTAAAGGCATTGAACCTTGCGTTAAAAACTGGAAAAAACCTATCACTATTGCAAGACATGCATATGGTGATGTTTACAAAGCAACAGAAATGAAAATCCCTGCTGCTGGTAAAGCTGAACTTGTTTACACAAATGAACAAGGTGAAGAAGTAAGAGAACTTATTCACAACTTCACAAGTGCTGGTGTAATCCAAGGTCAACACAATATCTGCGATTCTATCGAAAGCTTTGCAAGAAGCTGTTTCAACTATGCTTTAGATACTAAACAAGATTTATGGTTTGCAACTAAAGATACTATTTCAAAAAAATACGATCATACTTTCAAAGATATCTTCAATGAAATCTATGAAAAAGATTATGCTGATAAATTCAAAGAAGCTGGCATCGTTTACTTCTACACATTAATCGATGATGCTGTTGCACGTATTATGAAAGCTGAAGGTGGCTTCATTTGGGCATGTAAAAACTATGATGGTGATGTTATGAGTGATATGGTATCTTCTGCATTTGGTTCACTTGCTATGATGACATCTGTTCTTGTTTCTCCACAAGGTTACTATGAATATGAAGCTGCTCACGGTACAGTTCAAAGACACTACTACAAACACTTAAACGGTGAAGAAACTTCTACTAACTCTATCGCAACAATCTTTGCTTGGACAGGTGCTTTAAGAAAACGTGGTGAATTAGATAACATTCCAGAACTTTGCACATTCGCAGATAAACTTGAAAAAGCAAGTCTTCAAACTATTGAAGAAGGTCAAATGACAAAAGACTTAGCACTTATTACAACTCTTGAAAATCCAACTGTATTAAATAGCCAAGATTTCATCAAAGCAATTCGTGCTACACTTGAAAAAACATTATAATTAAACATGCTATAACTAAAGAAGGCGTTGTAATACATTCCATATTACAACGCCTTCTTCCTATAAATAACCACTTAGCAATTACTCCACTTATCTCAAAACATATCTTAGTATGATTTTCGTTCAAAACTTAGGCAGTCCGTATCTGTATAATTTTCTACTGTGCCTAAATTTCCTACTTCAATCCCATCACTTAATGAACAGTGTTCTTGCTTGTTATAAACACATGTTTGTACATCACAACAAATAGTTTCTGTTTCTCCTCTACTTACACATGCAGAATTGCTACATTTACCATCACCATCATAAGTACTACAACTTGTTTGTTCAGTGATATTAGCATTATCTCCCACAATTTTTAAAGCACTTGCATCACAAACTCCACTGGCATTATAAGAACATGAAGTTACACTACAACTTATTCTAGGCATGAATTTTGCCTCCTTACATTATTCTTTTTTAGTACGTACAAATTTATTATGGATTGTGTGCTTATAAAATATGCAGTAATATGCTCTTTTTAATTTCTCTTCCAAGGCATGCCATGACCTACATAAATCGCATTTACCTTCATATTTTCAATGCGTTTTATACTTTTATCTAAAGCTTCAAAATCTGTAGCATTTATAGCAGGCCCTAGCTTTTTATTATTTTGAAATAAATCTCCTGCTATAAGTTCATTTTTTCCTGTAAGTACACCAATAGAACCCGGTGTATGTCCTGGCAAAGATAAAACCTTTGCATCAAACCCAAAATCTTCTAATGAATCACCTTCTTCAAGATAAATATCTGGTGTAAACGATTCAAAACTATTCGCAGTCTTTTCCATTACCAACTTGATTTTTTTCTTCATACATTTCATAACACACTTTAATAAAGTACTTCTATAATTAAAGCTTGCCATCATATCTTCAAGTTTAGGATTTTGAACTAAATTTAAATCACCTTTATGCATTGCAATTTTAAGCCCAAATTGTTTTTTGAGATAAGCCGCATTTGCTACATGATCAACATCTCCATGCGTAAGTACAAGTAATTTAAGATTTTCTTTAGTACAATTATTATTTTTTAATTCCTTTAATAAAAGGTCTCTCCTATTATTAAAGTTTTTATCCAAAGCCATATAGCCACCTGTATCAAATAATACATACTTTCCTGCCTGACAACCTAAGTAACAATTTACTCCCCCTAAATCAATGTGTTTTATTGTTAAACCCATTTTATCTCCCCTTTAAAATAGATAGAATTTTTAACCAATTTTAACACTGCTATATTTTATCTTCAAGGGCTTTTATTAATACTTCATAATTGTCCTCTGGATGTTTCTTCTGAGCTACTTCTAAAGTTTTTAACGAAAGTAAACTATATAATTTCTTGTCTTGATTATCTAGAGCTGTTAAATGCTTTTTAATCGTTTCTAGATCGCCTCTTTCTACTGGTCCCGTTAATGCATTTATTAACCCTTTATGAGCTACATTTTGGATATTGCCTTCTATCAACGGCCATAATGCTCTAAGTGCCATTTCTTCTTCAAAGCCGCACTGTTTCATTAATTCTACGCCTTGATATAATAGTGCAATAACTTGGTTGCTTACTGTAACTGCCGCTGCATGATATAGACTTTTATGTTCAGCCGATATAATTTGATAAGGATTTCCTAGCTTCGTAAATAATGCTTCTATGATAGCCATCTTTTCCTTATCCCCTTCAATAGAAAAATAAGCTTGTCCTAACTGCTTATAACTTTCTTCCTTGCTACTAATGGCGTAGAGAGGATGAATAGCATAAACATATGCCTTATATTCTTTACTATTCTCAAAAATAGTAGAAGCTAATGAACCACTACAATGACAAATGATTTTTCCCTTAATATCAAGCCCTTTTATATCATTCCAGATATTATTAATCTTATCATCAGGTGTTGTTATACAAATCATATCACTTAATTCTAATAAACTCGTTAAAGTATCAAATGCTTCACTGTCTGTAAATGTTGCAGCTTCTTTAGCTGAAGCCTTACTTTTACTATAATACCCTGATATATGTATCCCTTTCTCCTTTAAATAGCGCCCTAAAGAAAATCCTACTTTTCCTGCTCCAATAAATCCTATTTTCACTGCCTCATCTCCTTATGTAATTAATCTATATTCATTATAGTTTAACTATATATCTTCAATCCATATCCTATATCACTGGAGGGAGGCTAACTAATATCATTATATTTTTATTAATTAATCATATACTAAAGACAACTAGATATTATATTAAAACTTAGGAGGTCTAAATGTTTTCACAAAACACATATTCCGAAGATATACAAGCATTCACCAAAGTTTCTGCAACTGAAGCAAAACGTCTATTAGCTGCTGAAGATTTAGCGGTTATTTATATTGGTCGTGCAAGCTGTCCTTACTGTCAAAAGTTTGTTAAGAAGCTCAGTAAACTCAGTACAGAAATCAGTACAACAATTTATTATGTAGATAGTAGTAATACTTCTGATACTGATATCGAAGCTTTTAGAGAAACATTTGATGTTGTAACCGTCCCAGGATTTATCGTTGGCAAAAGTGGTACAACCACTACGCGCTGTGATTCTTCAATGCCAGAAATTGAAATTCTAAATATGACCCGATAAGAATTGTACTTTTAAAGCAATAAAAAAGCTGATATGAAACTATAATTAATTTCATATCAGCTTTTTTGTTAGCCTACAAATAAATTTGTAGTGCCCCTGCCAAGGAGTCGACATGTTAGGTTTCGAACCTAATACTTAGACACTGCTATGCTCTTCCAAATAAGATCATATCGTTATTTAAAATGATAGCACACTTTCTAACATGCGTCTAGGTTGAAACAAGATGTTTTTTAAAGAAATAAACTTGAAACGGAATAGAGATTATAAATGTCATCATATCTGCTGTAGCTTGTAACATTTCAATCCCTGTTAAACCAATAAACTTCGGTAATACAAATGCCAAAGGAATAAAGAAAATCCCCTGTCTACATGAAGCAAGTATAGTCGCACCTACGCTATAACCAAGGCATTGATAAGTTTGATTCACATAGGTTGAATAAGCCAAAAGTGGCATAGCCAGACAGAACCAATTGAGGGCCTGTATGCCTATAGCAATAACTTCTTCATCTGCTCTAAACCAAGTCATAATTGGTATTCTAAAGATAAATACCAATATAGCAAATGTTAGACAAATTACTGTTCCAGCTAAACTAGAAAGTATAAATGCCTTTTTGACTCTTGCTTTCTTCCCTGCACCATAACAATACCCTGCAATTGGTTGATAGCCTTGCCCTATCCCCATAATAGTACTTCTAACTAACATATAGATTTTATTAGCAATGGAAATAGCTGCAACAGCTGCATCTCCATATACTGCTGCTTGAATATTTAAAATAGCTGCAGATACACTTCCTAATCCCTGTCTAAAAATCGTCGGCATTCCCGTTTTAAATATATTTAAATAATCAGATGCATTTTTACTAACATCATTGAAACTAAGCTGTACCACAGTTCTTTTGGCTCTAAAATATGTATACATTAAAACACCACTAAGCATCTGACTAATCATAGTCGCCATTGCCGCTCCGCTAATACGCATATGACATCCAAAAATAAATATTGGGTCTAATATTACATTTAAAATGCCACCTATTATCATACCAATCATTGCAAGAAACGACTGTCCTTCAGCCTTTAATATATTATTTAAAATAAAGGCTAAGCACATAAATGGTGCTGCAACCAAAATATATTTGGCATAACTAGCTGCATAGGGTAGTACCGCTTCACTAGCACCAATTAATCGCATAATTGTATTGATATTTAATAATCCTATAACCATCAATAAGCATCCAAATACTAATCCTGAAAATACTGCTGTGCTGCCATATTTATTAGCCCTCTTAGTATCTTGTGCACCAAGACTCCTACTAATAATAGAGCTAGCTCCCATTCCAATACCAAATCCAACTGCTTGTATAATAGACATCAAAGAAAATACAACCCCAACAGCAGCTGCAGACTCTGTATTAATCTGTGCCACAAAATAAGTATCTGCCGTATTGTATATCACAGAAATCAGTTGAATAATTACCGTAGGATATGACTTTTCAAATAAAAGCCGCCCCATAGGTTTTTCAAGCATCTCACTGCGTATGGCTTCATTACTTACTTTCATTTCTTGATCGCTCCCCTTAAAATATTTCTACCATTCCTATGTTATCATTTTATTTTTATTATATTGCACAATTTATATGCTCTCAATAAAAAAGCTAAGTTACTTCTCAAGTAACTCAGCCCTTATCCTCATACTTACCTTTATTTTCTTTAATAAGTTCTACAATCCTTGCTGCACCTCCTAATTCTTTAATTTCCTGCCATAGTTTCTGACTATTTTGCTTGTAACTTTCCTCCTTAATTAACTTTGTGATAGATGCTTTTATCTCTTTGCTACAAAACGCCTTTTCTGATAAAGTAATCCCCGCCCCACGGCTTGTAATAGAATAGGCATTATATTTTCTTTCAAACATTTTACCTGGACAAATAAGCTGCGGCACCCCATATTGCAAGGCATCCATTATGCTATTTTGTCCCCCATGATGAATAAACACAGCCGTTTCAGGCAAAAGCTCTTTAAAATCTATAAAAGGTGCAAGATGTATATTTTGCCTTGTCTGCGCTTTTAACCCTTTTCCTACAATATAGACTTCATAAGGTTGCCCTGCAAATACTGCTGTTAATTCATGGACAAGCTTTTTATTTGAAATAGTACCAAGTCCCATATACGCCAGTATCTTATCCCTTTTAACTTCTTGATTTCTGCTACCTTCTTGTGTCATAAAAGGGCCTGTAAAAATAACATTTTTATCATCAATGGGCTCTAACGTATAGCTGCTTGGCACGATTTGATAATCTGCCCATTTAAAGATTTCAAGAACAGAGCTTACCCTCGGCATTCCCCACGCTTTTAATGCTCTATTCACTCCTTTTGCTAATGAAGGCTTAGAGGCAAATGTATCCTGTACAGGATAACTATAATCTGTAAAGACCTTCACACCTTCTAACTTTGCTGCAATAATAGCACTTAAATTAAATTCACTATACACCAAATCCGGTTTATACGTTTCAATAGCTCCACATATGCATTGTACACTTTTCCTAAAATAGTCTTCATGAATGGCTCCTGTTAAAAAAAGTACTTCATCAAAACTATGAACTGTCTTTTTTGAAGACAAACCTGTCTTCGCTGCAAACTGAAACATATTTTTACCTATACAGCTAGGTAATCCCATAGGAATGGGGATTTCCAAAAAATAATTACTGATTCCCTCTTGTTTCTTAAAGTTCAAATCTTCTGCGGCACAAGTAGCCACCTCAAAACCAGCGGCTCTAAATCCTGTGATTAATTGTCTCACTCTAAGCTGTGAACCTTGTGTAGGTGCTAATGCTGGTAAAGGGACTATTAAAATTCGCATATTGGCTGTTCTCCTTCCCCAATCTGAAATTGAACACTTCCTGGAACTGAACGCATAGACATGAATTTCATAGCAATAGAATGGGCATAACGCTCAGCATCGGCCCTAGTCTGCCACCTATATACGCCCATACACGTATTAGTTGTTTCATCCATAAGCCAATACTTTGAACAAAAGCCTTTGAAACGAAAAAGTATCAGCATAGGTAAAAGTGAAAAATATCTATTTTTCTTCACATTCATACGTTTTAAGGAAAATCTCACAATAAACCATGCTTCTGCTTTCTGCTCTTGCTTTTTAAGCTCTGCATATCTAAAAATCTTAAAGTTTTTATTTACATGATAAGCTTTGGGCAAAGCTTTACCAACTACCGTTTTATTAAATACATACTTCATCTTAATCACCCCACCACTTATGTTTAATCTACTTTTATTTTAAACTTCTGTCATGAGGTATCAATCAACATTCACTGCACTTTTGTTGGTTTTTGGACTATACTAAAAATAGTTATTATAGAATATAAGGGGGAAAATTTATGACTTATTCAGCAGCTACTGAATTAACTAAACAAAATATTATTGATGCCTTCTGGCAGCTTTATGAAAAGGGTGGTATGAACCAAGTTTCTATCACTAAAATCTGTAAAAAAGCCGGTTATAATCGTTCCACCTTTTATGCCCATTTCAAAGATGCTTATGACGTATTAGAAACAATAGAAACAAGACTTTTGCCACCTGAAGCCTTCAAAACTGCCCTACTTCTTCCCCTTATGCATAGTGAAAATCCTACTGAATTATTAAATGGACTCATTGAGTTATTTGATAGGCTTTCACCTTATCTCCCTGTTTTATTAGGTGAAAATGGGGATCCTTTATTTAGGAAAAAATTATTTGCTGCGCTTACACCTACTCTTTATGAAATTTTTAAGGACTCTAGTTATACGCCTAACCAACTACACTATATTTTTGAATATCAAAATGCTGCCATTTTATCTACCATTGCTAGCTGGTACCAAAATGGTAAAGATATTTCCAAAGAAGAACTTATAGCCCTACTTATTCAACTTACACAAAACGGCATTAAGCATACATTAGTATAAAAAAGTCCTCATGAAACTATTATTCATTTCATGAGGATTACTTTTATACTCTATTACTTTATACATTTATTTTTCGTTCATAAGCCCTCTTACTACTCTTTCCATCTCTTCATAGTTCATAATCTTAGGTACTGGATTATCTGGATTTCCTTCTTTTAATGCCTTACTCACAACTACTTGGATGTCTTTTTCCTTTAATTCCTCTACTTTACTTGGAATATTCATATTTTCATTCATTCTTTGTATCTTATCTATCACCTTTTGTGCAAGTAATGCTTGCTCTTCTTCAGCTTTGCCAAGTCCTGTGTATATTGCAATCTCTGCTAGTTTGTTTTCTATACTTTTTCCATAATACTTAAGCATATGAGGAAGAATAATTGCATTGGTTTTTCCATGCCCAACATTATAAATAGCACTCAAAGCATGAGAAACAGTATGTACATATCCTGTATAAGCTCTTGTAAATGCATTAGCTGCATGGTTAGAGGCTATTAACATATTTTTTCTAATGATAACATTTTCCCCATGCAAATAGGCTTCTTCTAAATTCTCAAATATCATTTTAATGGCTTTTAATGCTTCTTCGTTAGTATACGCTGTTCCAAATCTTCCAATATACGCCTCTACCGCATGGGTTAATGCATCCATCCCAGTATAAGCCGTAATATCTTTAGGTAAGCCCAATGTTAATGTTTCATCTAATACTGCACATGATGGCATTAAAAACATAGATATAACTGGATATTTAGAATGATTATTAGCATTTGTAATAACTGATGCTACTGTACTTTCAGAACCTGTTCCTGCTGTAGTTGGCACAGCGATGAAAAACGGCATAGGCTTTTTAATTGCACTCATATGCTTCATAGCTTCATAAGTAATTGTTGGATTTCCCACTTTAACGCCTATAATTTTAGCACAATCTAATGGTGACCCTCCTCCTATTGCCACAATACCTTGGCACTTATGATTTATATAAGTCTGATAGCCCTTTTCTACATTTTGGGTAGTAGGATTAGGCTGTATATCTTCAAAAATTACATAAGCTATATTTTCTTTTTCTAATCCCTCAATAAGCCCATCTAACATTCCTCTTCTTCTCACAGACTTACTACACACTAAAAGTATCTTCTCAATCTTTTCTTCTTTAAGTACTGCTGGAATTTCTAATATACATCCACTTCCAGTTAATACTTTTTGCTTTGGATATGGAATGACCCTTAAAGCTATTTTCATTATAGATTGATAAGCTCTATAACTTCCTTTTTTTATTTCCCATATTAGCTTATTCATTATTACTTTCCCCCTCCAATATGTTTGTCCTACTGTATTTTATTTAATACCTAACATATATTATATGTTTTTATAACATTTTTAAAATTTAATCCCTATAGATTTTATTAATTAATATTTTTCCCATTACATCCCTCCTATAATTCATCAATTCTATAATACCAAATTTTAACTCTCCTTTAGAGATATCTCTATTGATATATTACTCACATTAAATAAAAAGCCTACTAATATTTATACTATTAGTAGACTCTATATTTTATCATTTTATATTTCATATTATTTTATATTTGTAGTATTACTTGTTATTTTCTTATGTGCTGTTTTTGCCCAAGCAGTTTTTTTATAAGTCAATGCCCCATATAAAACTGCACCATACATACATATTGCATAATGGAATAAGTTCGGCACATATGATAAATCATAATTATTGCAATAAATGCCATACAAAATAGCATAAATACAAATAATTGTGCTTAGAATAACAAGAAACGGTGGTATATACATTCTAGTAATTAATATATATATGCCAACTACTGTAAATATAATTACTCTAGCTGGTGTATTTATAAATAAGAAGGTCTCTATTAATTGTAATCTAGGCTTTCTAATAAACTCTCTAATCACTGGCCCTGTTAGTTTGACACTAACTTGTGTATGTCCCCTACACCATCTTATCCTTTGAATCATGGATGGCTTAAGTTCATCAAGATTTTGATTAAGCACATATTGTTCATTGACGAACTTAATTTTATATCCCTTTAAAATAGCTAAAACACTAAACTCCAAGTCTTCTGTTAGCGTTGTGCAATGCTGAAAATCTACATCATCAAAAACATTTCTATGAATACTAAAACCTGTACCTGATAAAGAGGCTGATAAGCCTGCATTATTTCTAGAAATCTGCCTATCATAAGTTGTTCTATTAAATGCTGCTGTAAAACTTCTTGCGATGAAACTCTCATCATTATCTGAACGTATTCTACATTGCAGTATATCAAACTGCCCATGATAATAATCAAAAGCACTAAGCATCTGAGGACTGACTTTATTATCTGCATCGAGTATAACAATATACTCGTCTTTCCAAAGATTGTGCTTCTTTAAATATTCAATACCACAATTTAAAGCTTTAGGCTTGCTCCCTCCCTTAACAGGTATTACCTCCATATTAAAATCTCTATGGTTTGCTTTAAACTCATGACATAGCATTTCGGTTTGATCTGTACAATTATCTGCAATAACATATACATTAAATAATCGCTTATCATAATGGCTATTGTAGAGTGCCTGTAAATTATCTACTATCACTTCCTCTTCATTATGACAGGCAATTAGTACAGTAAATGTTGCACAAGGATTAAGTGCATATTCACTTGGTATTTCTTTTCTTTTAAAAGCAAAAGCAGAAATAATAATATCATATAAAATACATAACTCTAATATCCAAACTAGTATAATCACCTTAAGCTCCATTCTATATTTATTTTTATAACATCATTATCTTGCATTAATATTTACTCTTTTTAACAATTTATTAAGTTTTTCCCTTGTATGTCGAATTATATGTTATTATTCCAATAATAAAATATACAAAGGATTAGGACATATGTATAAAAAATTATTTTTATTTCTTATTACTGCTACTATGATAGTAACTGCAGTCGTCTTTTACTCTAGTACACATTCTTCTGAGGTAAAAATGACTCAATCATTTGTAGAAAACAGAATGTCTCGCCCTGACCATGACATTAAAACGACCTATCACTTACCAGTAGCAAGCTATGAATATGCTTCTGGTGAAGAAGTACTCAGTGAATCTATGGGACTTATGATGCTTCATTATATATATACTGAAAACGAGTCAGGTTTTGAGAATCTAAGATTATTTTGTGAGGAAAAATTAAAAAATAATCCTATCTATGTATATCGTGAAGGTTTTTCAACAAATGCTTTAATTGATGATTTTCGTATAGTAGAAGCCTTATTCCTAGCTGCTGAAACTTTTGATAATCCACTTTATCAAAAGCAAGCATTAGATTATGCTAACGTGTTATACGAAACAAATATTTCTGATGGTCACTTAGTTGATTTTTATGATGTGCAATACAATAACAGAAATAATTTCCTAACATTATGTTATGCCAACCTTAAGCTTTTATATAAATTAAGTATCTATGATTCCCGTTGGTATGCTATCTTAGATGCTACAAAAGCTATTGTTAATTCAGGTTATATTTCTGATAGTTTTCCACTTTATCGTAATAATTATAACTATGACTCTAACACTTATAATGAGGACTCTATCCACATTGTTCATGGGCTCAAAACATTACTTCAATTAGCTGAAATTGGTGAATTACCATCAACTAGCTTACAATGGTTAAAGCAACGTGTAGAAGAAGGCACATTATATGGTAGCTACAGCATTACTGGTGAAGCTCTCACAGATATTCAATCTACAGCAGCTTATGCACTAGCTGCTAGAATTGCTGCTGCTGTTGGAGACCAGCCTTTCTATTATCAATGTATACAACGTATGGAGCAGTACAAAATCACTGATAAGTCTAGTGAAATGTTTGGTGCCTTTGGAAATGCTGAGACTGGAGAGGCTTATTCATTCGATCAACTCTCAGCACTCTTAGCTTATGATGCAGAAAAGGTTTTTTATAAGTAAAAATCTATATTCTATTCATAGCTAATTTTATTAAAAAATCCTCATGAAACTATTATTCATTTCATGAGGATTACTTTATTCTATTTGACTTATTAATCTACGAAACACATGATTTCTTTAGTTTCTTTTCTATTAATTTTTCATCAATTACACCCATGATACATGTGCCTACACCTTTTGCATTTTTTAAAGTGTTGATATTATAAATGAAACTATTAACTCCTTCATTTGCAAGCTTTTCGATAACTTCTTCATTATCTTCTAATGTATATCTTGCGATTTGGAATATAAATCTATGCAGAAGATGAAAAATATGATATCTACAACACTACCAAATATATCGATGCTATATTACCTATATTAGTTTAGAATTGTTTTTTTCAGATTCTAGCCATATGATTAAGGCTTTCAAAGGAGCTACAGGTTTAACCCTTGAAGAATACCCAAAAAAGAAATATGTCATAATGATTACTTTGCTTCTAATATCCTATTATTAATCCAACAAATCAAGAAGATACAAATGGCAAATATAATACCATATGCCACTGTTGGGATAATCTCCGTTCCAAATACAATCATAATTAATACAACTGGTGTCCATAATAACCCAATGTATTTGATAGCAAATTTAATCCACCCTTTATCATCTAACTCATTATATTCCGTTAAACGGTAAAACACTACGAATAGTGCCCCTGATAAAATAAACCAGCTATAAAAGTTAATGTAAAACATTAGTTTCTGTCCATCAGAAACTTGCATTGCACCAGCACTTGAAAAGGCTGGATATACCCTAGCTAATACTTGATCGACTAATGCAATAAGTACTGGAAAACCTATGGCACTTGTCATAATGGCTTTTATATACTTCGCTTGATTGCAATCACGCTTTGTTCGTTCTGGCACCTTTTTAAATAATATACTCAGTACCAGTCCTGACATAAGATAAGTTAAACTATCACTTAATACGATTGATGCACTAAATGACATCTGTGCAATAGGTCCATCTGCTAACCATAACCCCATAACTTGTGGCAAATAATCAGATGCCCATACCAATATGGCATATGTAAATGCGCGAAGCTTACTATTTTTCACTGGAATCTTAGTGCCTAATATTACATAACCTACAGCCACTAATGCCTTTTCAATAAATGAATAAATCACTAGTGTAGTTTTCACAAATTCAGGTTTGCCATGTACATGATCCATATAAGCTGAAGTAAATGCATGACACAGAACCGAAAAAGCACCTATTACTACCGTAAAAATGATACATTTTAAAATAATCCATGCTACCCCATTCTTTTTACTGCTTACCTTACTCTCTAATGCTAATCCCATTCTATTTCCCCCTTTAGTAACTAGTTACTATGTATTCTAAAAAATAAAAGATTATCTCTAATCTTTTATTTTTTAAGCCTGGTTATATCTCTTCATCCTCTAATGTTATTGCTAGCTTATCAATATTTTGATCAATAATGTTTAAAGAATTAAAAAAGGCTTCAATCTGCTCTTCATTCAATCCTTCAAATAACGCTTCTATTGCTACAATAGATTTCTCAAGAAACGGTCTGTAAAATTCATAAAACTTCTGTGTTAAAACAATACATACTGCTCTGCTATTTTTCTCTGTAGTGAATTCTACAAAACCCTTTTTCTCTAAAACAGCTGCTATCTTCTTTACATTTTGTCTCGAGCACCCTGCATGCTTTGCTACCTGCGTTAATGAAGGTGGCTTTGGAAAAGCGGATACAATCATCATAATGAGCCACTGTTTACTTGTAATCTCCTCTAAGTACTTATCAAACGAAGTCTGCATCTTATTCCCCAAAATAAAAATTGAAGAGAATATCAGTCTTTTTTTCATCATTAAATCCATTGGTATATTTAAGTTACTATACTTATTCATAATCATCCTCGCTTTTCTTAAGTATAGTAACTGGTTACTAACCTGTCAATAATTATTTAGAATTTTATTTTAATTTCAACAATTATATTTCCAACACTTTCTCTACTAAAACCACTCTACTCATATTAATCTCTAAATCTTTAACCTTCTTAATCCCATATTGATTAGCTATTCTTATACTTTCATTAAAACACCCTTCACTCACATAACCTTTCGCGATCTGGTTCTTCATTAAGAAATCCCCCTACAGCCATGTTTGATTGTCTTAGCAATAAATTATACAATAGTTCATATTTTTGATAGCATCTATCAAATAAGGTATGCTATGTTTTTATCTGTTTCAGGTGCTACAAAAATAAATGCTGCTATATGAATCAAATAATGTAGCGTTATCAGGTACATTGGCTAAGTATTTGATATAATCTAAAAGATTAAATACTGTACCATTTTTATCCATTAATGTATATGTTATATTTTCTTAAATACTTCTGATTCTTCTTTTAATTCAGTTGCAATTTCTTTGTTTTGATTCATACGTACTGTAATGTTATCCATGTCTTCTACTAATTCTTGTACATTTCCTGCAACGCTAACAATTCCTTGTGTACTTTCTTCAATAGAATCCCCAATCACTTTAATTGAACCAGTCATATTTCTCATAACATCTCTTAAATCATCAGTATTTTGTTTGAACATTGTCATTGAGCTTTCAATATGTTCTGCATCCTTCATATACTGCTCGCCAACTTGTACAAATGTACTAAACTCCGGAAGTATTGAATCTGTTAAGTACTCTGTAAGTTCTTTTGCATGTGTAGCTAAATTTTGTACTGCTTCAATAACAATACTATTAATTTCTTGAATGTTATTAGCTGTATCACGGCTAGAATCTGCAAGTAAACGAATTTCTTCAGCTACTACTGCAAACCCTTTTCCTGCTTCTCCAGCTCTTGCAGCCTCAATTGAAGCATTTAATGCTAATAAATTTGTTTGATTAGAAATATTTAAGATATCATCTGTTAATGTATTAACTTGATTAACACTATTACTATTTTCAATGGCATGATTTAAAACCATTAAAATATCATTTACCTTATCACTAATTTCTCTCACATTATCATTTGCAGCTATTTTGATTTGCTCGGCATTTTGCTTCATTTCTTTTGAGTAATCATTTAGCTGCGATGATTCATCTGCTATTTGATCTACATTTTGTTCAATCTCATTCCCATTATCAGAAATCATAGTAAGGTTATTTGATACTTGTTGCATAGCTGCTGATAATTCTTCTGTTAAAGCTGATAATTCCGTAGCACCTTCATTAGAAGTGTTTACACTATTAAATACATCTGTAACAACAATATCCATTTGATCAGCATCTTTCTTCAAAATACCAAAGATATGTTGTAACTTTTCTAGGAACATATTTATTCCTCGACCTAATGAGCCAATTTCATCATTGCTATTTACATCAATACGTTTGGTTAAGTCACCTTTCCTATTTATAATCTCTTCAATCATTAAAGAAATTTCCTTCTCCATTTTTACAATAGGCCTAATTACACGGCGGCTTACGACAACTATTACGATAAGCGTTGTTATAATTGTTACTATTATTGTAATACCACTAATCATTAATCCTTTTACGTATATTTTAGATAATAAATTTTGTGCTTTTTCTACATTCTCATTATTAAGTACTATTATTTTCTCTATTGCTTCTTTCATCTGAGTTGTAATATCTTTTAATTCAATATTGGCATAACTATACGCCATAGATGTTTTACCATCTACACTTAATGCCAGCAAATGTGCAATACCATTTTCAAAGTCTGCGTATACTGATTGAAGCTTCTCAATATCTCCTTTATTTTCTTCTGAATTATACTTAGTACATAAGTTCACATTTTGTTTTAGCTCTTTTTCTAATGTCTTAATTTCTGTTACAGTATCTAGCATAGACGCTATATTTAAAGAGATAATATGTGATAATGCTAATTTATGTATGCTTTCTGAATCACTTTTTATTTCTCCTAGGACTTCTACACTCGCCATCTGCTCATAAAAGATCTTAGAGGCTGTATTCATCACTTGCTTCACGTTATGATTTGCTAATACTGCCACTGTAATTGAAACTAACCCTAATAAAATAACAGGAATTAAAATGCCTCTCTTTATACTTCTGTTATTGTTGTTTCCCATTAGTATTCCTCCTAATACTCTATTTAAAGTCCTCTTTTACCTTTTTCGATGTAATTTGTTGAACTGCTCTATCTATTACTTGCTGGTTTGTCATACCTTTTAAATCTCCCTTTGATATCATTTGTCCCAGTTCAGTTACCGGTTTCCAGTAAAGTTCACCAACACGTTGTACACTGCTGAATTCTGATTGCTCTAATAGTGCTGCAATGGCAACAGATTCATTAACTTCTTCTGAATTAGCCGCATTAATATTACTAGGCCCCTGTCTTCTTTGCTTAAAGCGTTCCATTTGGCTTTGTTCATTAGATAAATATTCTGCTAACCTTTCTGCCCATTCTACATTTTTTGAACGTGAATTAACACCTAATACTTTGTACCCTACGTAAGATGACATCTGAACTGATTTGCCTGCTACTGTATAAGTTGGTAATTTTGTAGCAGCATAGCCTTCTTTCCATGCTTTCTCAACCTCTACTGCATTCCATACACCATTAATCCCTGCAATTATAGTTCCATCTTGCACACCACTTATAAAATCAGTATCTCCTACATCTATAAATCCCTTACTTGAAGTAATCTTTTTTAAAGATTCTACTACATCAGCACCTTTAATTTCTCCATCTGTTGCATTCCATGTGCAATAATTAGTTGTATAATCATCATTTAGTCCTATTGTTAATCCTGTATTACCAAAGAAAGAGTATAAATACCATGCATTACCCATATCCATTGCAATCTTTTTATTATGCTGCTCTGCAATTTCTAACATACGATCTAAAGATTTAACATCTTCTTCGCTAAAATAGTTTTTATTGTAATACATAAAGTAACTATTATCTGCTGTTAATGGGTATGCATATACTTTATTATTGATACTAGCAGCTTCCACTGCGCCTTCTAAATTCCTTGTCCTAATTTCTTCCTCATATGTAATAGGTTCAAGTACACCTGCAGATGCAAATGTCATAAGTTGATCATCTGGAAATATAAATATATCTGGTGCCGCATTAACATCTTGTAAAATAGACGATTTACACTCCACTTCACTTCGCACTTCTAATGTAATATCAAAAATAGCTTCATCAGCATATTGTTGTTTAAACCCTTCAATTAAATATGTAAGTAACTCATGATCCTCTTGAGCTCCCCATAATTTTAGCGGTATAACCTCATTAATTTGTTCTTGGGAAGTAATTATTCTATTTTCCGTCATCCCCCTACCACAGGCAGTTAGATTCATTGTAAGCATTAATCCAACTGCTATAGCTTTTATAATTTTATTCCTCATTCATGTTCTCCTTTGCCTCAAAATAAAACTAAATATAAACTAAAATTTCATTTTATACCATAGTATAACTATTTACATATTTTAACATATTTTCTATTTTATGTTTAGTTTTTTTTATAGAAAAACCTTCTTTTTTATCTTGGCAGAAATAATCCCTATATAAAAATAAGCTAGATAAAGTATCTTTACTTCATCTAGCTCTATATGATTTATATTTTATTTAAGTATTGATATACTGTTTTATTTTATTAATTTACCTTTTACTGTTTAGGCTTGGCTACTAACCATTGTTGTACACCTTGTTCTTTAGGTAATATTTTTTTATCTAACCACATATAGAAGAATCTTTCTGCTGGATAGATATGATATCCATCTTGGATATGATCAGATGTATCATATGGATCTGCTAATATTAAAACATCATCTCCAAATTCATCAGTACCCATTGTATCATAACCTATGATACTTGACCAATGTCCTCCCCAATCTATCCATTCAACCATTATAGGTATGTTATCTTTAAGATTACTTTGAACAAATTCTTTAAATTTCATAGGATCATCAAAAGTATATCCACCATCTAGATTTCCTTCAGTTAAACTTGAAGTAACATCCCATCCTATTTGTTCGAAGAAACTAACCATTCTATCAGTAGAAGTTCCAAATTCACCTTGTTCATTTGCAACGCCTGGCTCTTCTTCATTATTTCCATTTAAGTCTTTATGAGTCTGCATCATTTCTGATATTTCAAGTTCCTCATAATTAGTTTCTCCAAAGTGATGTAACACCATAAGTGCAGTAGCAGGACCACAAGTATATTCTTTAGTTTGTTGATATGTTTTAAACTCTGGTAGTACTGTTAAAGTATCTGTAGATTTTAAATTATATACATCTATTTGTGGGAAATATGGAGAGTTTTCATGATCCCCTAAGTTAATATAAGATGCTGCCCCTGATGATGTAATATCATAGCCTTCAGGATATGCAATAGTATTATCTACTTTAGTAGGTTCACCATTTACTTTTTTCATTGACAACAACATTAAACGCTTCACTATTAGCACGAATAATTATAGGCTAAATAACAATCTAATAATTACTATTATTCTACACAATTCCTTTATTGACAATTTATTTTTTAAAGCGTATAATTCCTCTTTGCAAACTCAGAAAACTTATGTAACTTATAAAAGGGAGAATATATGACATTTTATCAAGAATTACAATTAAATCAGGCCGGTTCAAAGGCACTCATTAGAGAAGCTCAAGGACATAAAGAAAAATTAAAGCATATTGCTATTTACCTATTTAAGATTTTTATTACAATAGCATTTTGTATGACTTTTGTTATTGCCTATAGTCAATTTTTTGGTAATGCTAACAGTATCGTTGGCGTTGTTGTGCTGCTTTTTGTTTTAGTATTTAGAAATGTGGATTTATCACTTAAAACATCCCATGCCCTTCCTTCTTTAATTGCTATATTTATGATTTTAGCTTTTGGGCCACGATTAAGTAATGCTAGCAATGCTTTTATTGAATTGTTAATTAATATTATATGTATTTTCTTATTAATGTTTTTAGGCTGTTATGATGTAAAAATGTTTAATCATTCAACACTCGTCCTAGGTTATCTACTATTATATGGTTATGATGTATCAGGATTTTTATATATTCAAAGATTAGAAGGCCTTGCTATAGGCGCCATCATTACTGGTCTTATCTATTATAGAAATCATCGTCAAAAGGCACATACATTAAAACTTGCTCATTTCTTTGAGTCATTTAATTTACAATCCGATAGAACAAGATGGCAGCTTTCTCTTACAATTGCTATTTCTTCTATGCTATTTATTGCACGATTAATTCATCTTCCAAGACCTATGTGGGCAGGCATTGCCATTATGTCTATCATTACACCATTTCCAGTAGGACAAAAAGAAAAAGCAAAAAACCGAATTTTAGGTAACATTTTTGGCGCCTTACTCGTCTTCCTTATTTATAAATACTGTCCAGACTTTATGTATAATAATATTGGTATTCTTAGTGGAATAGGAATTGGGCTTTCTGCAACTTATGGTTTCCAGTGTATCTTTAATGCATTTGGAGCTATAACAACTGCTGCAACTATTTTAGGCTTTCCAGCAGCACTTTTCTTTAGAATATTCAATAATATCTTAGGTGCAGTATATGGCCTTACTTTTAATAAATATTTTCATAGACTTATAAATAAAATAGTTTAAAAAATAATCCGTCTCATTTTTATATTGATACGGATTATTTTTTAACTGTCTTTATTCTTATATCAACATACTTCACATCACATATATTTTGATAAGTTACCCATAATAACGCTATATTAATTGTTAAAGGAGAACTTATTGTGAAGGAAAAATACAAATCTATCTATAAAGAGCTCATTAAAGCTTATTATGATACCAAGTTTGAAGAAACATTTGAAAAGCTTATTAAAAATAATTTTGACAATATAGATGAGGCTAAAGAAATATTAGCTATTATGTGTGGTGTAGAAGCTGATTTAGGAGCGGATGAACATACTTATATGCAATCCATTGTTCATGGTATAACTAACCAACATGTGCGTCATAAAATTATTCAAAAGGTAAGAAACTGTAGCTCAGACTGTGAACATATTAATGGTAAAAGTAAATGCCAAAGTACCTGCCCTTTTGATGCTATTATTAGTGAAAAAGACGGCACAAAATGGATTGACCCAAATCTCTGTTTAAACTGTGGTAAATGCGTGACTGCTTGTGATGCTGGTAACTATCTTGATACTCCGCAATTCTTACCTTTAGCAGAATTGCTAAAACAAAAGCAAAAGGTTGTAGCAATCATTGCCCCTGCCATTGCTGGTCAGTTTGGTAAAGACGTCACTTTAGACCAACTAAGAGAAGCCTTTATTAAAGTAGGTTTCACTGATATGCTGGAAGTTGCCGTGGCAGCAGATATATTAAGTATCAAAGAGGCCTTAGAATTTGATGCCCATGTCCATAAAAAAGGAGATTTTATGATCACATCATGTTGTTGCCCAATGTGGGTAGCAGCGCTACGTAAGGTTTATAATAAACTGGTACCAGATGTCTCTCCTTCTGTTTCCCCTATGATTGCTATGGCTAGAGTCGTAAAGGCCATTAACAAAGACGTCAAAGTTGTTTTTATAGGACCATGTATTGCTAAAAAAGCTGAAGCTAAAGAACCTGACTTAAAAGGTGATGTTGACTTTGTTCTAACCTTTGCTGAAACCAAATTAATCTTTGAAGCACTGAATATAGATGTAGCTAATTGCAAAGGTATTCCTTCTGTAGACTATGCCGCAACAGGAGGACGATTATATGCACGTACAGGTGGAGTTTCACAAGCTGTATGGGATATTATAGATGAATTGCTTCCTGAAAAAAGACAGCTTTTCACTTCCATGCAAGTGGATGGTATGAAGGATTGTAAAAGCTTATTAGAAGAACTTGAACAAGGAAAAGCTAGAGCAAGCTTTATTGAAGGAATGGGGTGTAAAGGTGGTTGCGTGGGTGGTCCTAAAGCTATCATTCCTGCTAATGAAGGCCGAGAGGCTGTTAATGAAATGGCCAAAGAATCTGCTATCAAAATTCCAATCCATAGCGATGTACTCCTTGGCTTATTAAAGAAATTAGGTATTAATAGCTACCATGAATTAATGGATAACCATAGCATGTTTGAACGTAAGCTTGAATAGCTAGAAAAATAATATAAATAGGCAGCAGGCATTAAACTCATCTGCTGTCTATCATAATACATCAACTTATTTTAGGTAAAAAAACTATGACACTAAATTATTATGACATTTTCCGCACTCACTACAGGTGGTACATCCGTTAACACCCATAGCTATTGCTTTAGGTACTGTTCTAAACTGATATTCTGTCTTATTAAATCGCCTTTTCACATTTATATTATTATCACGACATGTGCTAGTTAATCTTCAATTATAGAAAGGATAAATATGGTAATCCTAAAGATTATAATATCCTTGCAATAATTAAACAGTAGTTTACAATGCCTTGTAAACTATATATTGATACCAACTATTACGACAAATTAAATGAAGCAGGTAAAGCTCTATTTGATCACGAAGCTTGCTCTAACCTTTTTTATACAACCTTTCCTGCTGAGTTAGAAAATGACTCTGATCTTTCAGAATGTATTACTGCCTTTTGTGAAGTAGGCTTGATTCTCTTCAATGACCAGTATCATATTACTGATGATACAGATTTAAGCTGTGAAATCTTCCATTTAGGCCAAGCCAAACATTTATTTACCTTAGTAATTACAATTAAATATCCTAATAACGACGAACTCTTCCACGATATGATGACCTTTGAAATACTTTCCCAAGACGAAACCCAATTTAGTTTTAAGCTATTAGGTGACCAAACTTTATTCTCTTTAGAACATTTAACTTCTTCTCATCACTATTAGATATATATTTTTCACTCTTATAAAACTTATATAACACCTTATAACTTAAAAGTATAAATTTAAAAATTAAGACAAAAGAAGAGAGCAATCCATCCAAGAATAGGATTTGCTCTCTTCTAAATTTATTTCGTCCTTATTAAACTTCTACCTCTTCCAATCTTGGTATAGAATTTGCTGCTCCTGCTCTTCCTACTGCAATAGCAGATGCCTTAGCTGCTAACTCTAATGCTTTTGGCACTTCATGGCCACGCATGACTTCTGCAAGATAAAACCCTGTAAATGTATCTCCTGCCGCTGTTGTATCTACTACATTCACCTTGAAGCTTGGTTGACTATATCGCCTTGTACCTTGTCCATATCGGGCCCCTTTATCTCCTAATGTAAGTACCACTGTTGTCTTAGGATATTTTTTTAGCATCTCATCTAAAATCTCCACTGGATCTATTTTCCCTGTAACTTGATAACCTTCTACTTCATTTAATAAGAAAGTATCAATCTTATTGAAATCACAAGCATCTAACTGCTGATCATAAGGTGAGGGATTGAGTATAATTTTTAACCCTTTCTCATAGGCTTGTTCAATTAAATAATCTACCAGATTCACTTCATTTTGTAATAATAAATAATCACCCTCTTCAAAATGTGATAATACAGCATCTATATAGTCTTTAGTGATTCTTCGATTACTACCGCCAAATAATACAATTGAATTTTGACCTGATTCCTCTACCTGAATAATTGCATGTCCACTTTTGCCATCAATCTGTTTCACATGCTGTGTGTTAACGCCATTGTTAGCTAATACCTCACAAAGTTCCTGACCATCTTTGCCTACCATTCCCGCATGATATACGTTAGCCCCAGCCTTAGCTAAGGCAATGGATTGATTTAAACCTTTTCCACCATCTCCATCTTTGTAGAGGCTATGGTTTCTCCAGGTGTCACAATATGTGGTAATGAATAAACATAATCATAGTTTAATGATCCAAAATTTAAGATTCTCATATCTTTTCTCCTTATTTTCTCTCATTATTAATTTCTAATATAGATTTATTCTTATCATACTCCTCTATAGCTTATTGCTTCTATACCTGACAGTATTTTATCTCTATTATCTACTTTATTTGTCTTTTTCTTCTTAAACACCCTATAATCCCCCTTATATCTAATATAAGAGTAATTATATTATTTTTATAATTTTTTTCATCCTTTTCACACATTAAAATATCCCTATCCATGAAGTAATTGGATAGGGATTTCTTAGTTATACTGTATACAATTTATCAACACATTGACTATCAAAACTTTAGTTTAAAACTGCCCTTATTTGTGATATGGTTCACCGTTTCATTAGCAAATGATAACCTATATATAATTAACTCTAGATTTTTCTTGACATTTCACTTTAAAATAGATATACTAAATTAAGTTTTTAACAACTTTTATACTAAGTTGCATATTATATAGTATTATCGTTAATACTATTTATTGATAATATTTCGTGGACGCAAGTGCCCGGTGAAAAAGGAGATACATAGTATCTCCTTTTTCTTTTTAATTTAACTTAAACGCCTTACTTAAACCATTATGTACCTTCATTCTCTTTGATAAATTCAAATCGGAACCATTGTCATCTCTATATGCCCATGCTACTCTATGCTGTGGCTTAGCACCTTGTGTTTTTGATGGTATATTCCATGTATTCCCTATTACTCCTAACTTATACATTTCTTTTAATGCTTCTTTTAGATCTTTAATTTCTGTATAATTTTCTTTTCTATCTGTATAATACTTTTCTATATCTTCATAAGCAAATGTAATACGCTTAAAATCTTGTATTAATTTTATTGTTTCTTTCAGTAATTCACTTCTTTCATGAATGCTAATTTCATTTTTAAGTTCTCTATAAAATGCCTCTGAATACTCTTTTTTATATTTCTTAAAGCTTGCTGCATCAAATGTTTTTTTAATACGTTCTTTATCCCTAACGATATTTAAATACTGTATAATATCTCTAGGTCTTCCAAAACTATAATCTAATAAATAATTTATTACTTCTTTTCCTTCTACTTTTTTAGGAAACAATAATTTATATAATTCTCCATCTGCCATATCCTTATATTCTGGTGTTGATTTTCTTACTTTCAACAAAATCATTTGCATCAACCTATATTCATAAGGTTTCTTATCCTTATCCTTTTCCCACCAGTCTAACTTTATAAACTTATTAGAAATTGCTTTATTAATATTTGAGTCATTTTCATTAAGATATTCTACTATATCATCTCTTAATAATATTATAATCTTATTCTTACCTCTCGTTTTACAACTTAATTCTATATTCATATGCTTAGATACATTAATTAGATTTGCTATACATTGGCTATAGTATTCATCCATTTTAGAACATATTCTCAATTCATCTAAGTCATCTATTATTAATGTTATATTACTCTTACTTAAAGCATTTATTGTCAATTGCTTTAATTTAGGTAGGTTCTCATAATACTTCTTTAATTCAAAGTTTATATTTACTCTATCTTGAGCATCTGCTCCTACTTCAGTAGCTTTATTTTTTATGCTAGCTGTAAATTTACTCGTTGTAGATTGTGTAAACTTAGTCGCCTTAAAATTCTTTTCAGGGTCATTTAGAAATCTCCTTAACTTATTTTTACCTGTAAATGGAATATATTTTGTAAGTGATTTTTCTTCTATAATCATCTCTGCAAATATATTTAACAATACATATTCCCAAATGTTCTCACCTTGCTTAGCATCAATTTCAAATTGTCCTAAACCTATCATTCTATATAGATTTAAATCTTTACCCGTATATATTCTACTCTTATATTTTTCGCCCTTGTTTTGTATTCTCTTATTTAAATAGTTTCCTAAAAAACTCTTACCCGTTCCTTTTCTTCCTATAACTAAAAATTTATCTTCATCAGTTAGTTGTTTATAGATTTCTTTATCCCCATAAAATAATTCATTAAAATCATCTCTCTTAGCTTCACTTTCTCCATCCACTTCACCTAAAAAAATCTCTCCAATATTTATCCTTTGATTATTCATAATTCCTTTCCTGTATCATCCTTTCTATTATATATTATTTAAATCTCGTTTAACAGTTAGATTCATCAGTATAAAATATGGCAACTATCCTTTATTATTTAATGTCGATACATTTTTCAACCCTATTAGTAATGAAATAACTTTTCTTCTCCCTCTATGATATACTATTATTAATTCTATTTTGTAAAGGAGATATGTTATGCCTAATATCAATAGAACTACCATTGTTCAACATTCTAAGGACCCATTGAAAAAACTACAACTAACTTCTACTAATACTGTTGTTACATCCGAACTTACTACACTTATATCAGGATTAACCTCACACCTATACTCTTCTAGTACTGAAAAGACCTCTAATTGGATGCTATATAATGATACATGGCTAGATAATGAATCTGGTCAGCTTCCTTCTAATTTTTATAATTATAGTAGAGGTGATATTATCTTATCAATAGACTTTGGTACTACTAATATTGGTACTGAAATTAGATATCCACATCCTGCTGTTGTATTATATGATAACAATGAAGATTGGGTTATTTGTGCACCAATTACTGCATGTCAAGTTGATTCTACTACTAAAAAGCCTATCATTCATGCACCATTTGAAATCTTTATTCCTGCTCAAAAGAAAGCTCCCAAAAATCCAAGAGAATTTCAGTTTAAAAAGGATTCGGTTATTCAAGTCGACCAACTTATAAGGGTAAGTAAATTTCGTGCTGTTAATAAAAACAAGTTAAAAATTAGAACTGATATCTTAAATCAAATTGATAATGTTATTTTAGAAAACTATGTTCCTTTTAAACATAAACTTTTAGAAAAAATGAAAATGCTAAACAGCACTTTACAAGAAGAACTTACTCAAAAAAATAACGAAATCATTGAGCTCAATAAGCAAATTCATTTACTTCAACAAGAGCTAGAAAAGCTCAAAAAAAAATAATTTTATCGTGAATAAAACTATTGTTTTATACATATACTATGATATAATCTAATTAAGAGAGGCTATATTTTATATACGCCATTATTGAAGAGAGGTCTTGTATCTTGGATACATGCACCATTTGTTAAGTAGATGATATTACTCGCAAGGTTTATCATCTTTTTATTTTTAACACTTTTTATTTATCTGCATACTATAATTAGTAAGAGAGGTCTTGTATTTCTTAATACATGCACCATATATATTTTTTAAAGCTGTATACTCAAAAGGTATACAGCTTTTCTATTTTTTTATCATTTACTTGTGATACGGTTCTCCGTTACACCTCCAAAGGAGCACGTTTTACTTTAATTGTTCTAAAGCCTTATATTTTTTAAGCTCTTTCATAAGTTCTTTCTCTATTTCTTTATCTAAATATCTCCTTGGAATTATATGAGCTACAAATCCACTTATATATAAGGATCATATCTTCGTAAACTTTTACATCTTTTATACTTTCTAACGATACTGTTTCTGATATAGAATCCCCTTTTACTACTATTGTCCCATCAATAATTTCTAAAGTCTTACTTCCAAATATTGATGAATTATCTCCTTAACTTATGAGTTTATCAGTTTCTTTAGCTACTAATTTTTTGTATTGCTTAGGATATGTTAAAATCCAAATGACTAAAAAAACTATCGCTACTATAATCCAATATATACTCGGTTGATTAAATATCCCCGTTCCTGTAAAGTAGATTGGTATAGAAAGTATTATGGGTACAGCATATCTAAGTATGTTAAATGTACTTTTCTGTGATTTCGAGTTTTCTAAATGATGTAAATTGAAGCTTATATAGTCATCTTTTGTTATTTTAAAGTCGATTTTCATTTGTGCCGTCCCCTTATTATTAAAAACTTTATTTACATTATATTACAAATTTCAAGCACTTACAATTAAGCATAGTAACATGAAAAAAGGAAGGGTCTTCATCTTCTTCAGACGACCCTTCCTTTACTTTTAGGCTTTGAATGTCTTATATTTAAATCCTACATATAAAAATTTAACTTATCTATTTAAATTTAATCTCTAATTGCGTTTAGTTTATGAAGCAAATACTCTTTTTTATTCAATGGATCATACGTTGTTTTTTTGCGTGCTTTTGAAAATTCAGCTGAAGCTTCCTTATACCCATAAAATTTTGTCACAAACATTCCTCTACCTTCTGTATATGAAGCTATTTTCATTTTATATTCTTTTGAATTTTCTACTGGAATTAATCCCTTTATTGAGAATTCATCCCCTATAACAATAGGATTATCAAAGGTTGCCCTCATAGTTTCTAAATCCCATACCGCTTTGCTTAAAGCATTTTGAGGAATCTTTAACTCAAACTCATGTAATGGCTCTAATAAAACAGTTTGTGCTTTATATAATGCTTCCATGAATACCATAGGTGTCACATTTCTAAAATCTGCTGGAGTGCTGGCTGGACTAAAAAATTCACCACAGCTAAGAGTGACTTTTACATCTGTAACCTCCCATCCAAATAATCCTTGTTTACTTGTCTTAATAACTGCTTCTTCAATTGCATTTTGAAAAGATTTTGGCAATGACCCTACTGAAACATTAGAAATATACCTAAGACCTTCGCCTCTCCCTGCTGGTTCTATTTCTAAGCCTACTGTCGCCCAAAATGGATTTAAGTCTTCCTGCATATGCATTATTGACGCTCCAAAACCTTTAGGTGTTTCCTTATAGATAGTCTCAATATTCGAAAACTCTACTTTTATTCCATATAAATCATCTAACATGGAACTTAGTATTTCCATTTGAACTTCACCGAATAAGTTGACATAAATTTCTTTATCTATGTCATTCATCTCTAATTCTAGTAGTGGATCTTCCTCTGCAAGTAATGTTAATGCTTTAAATAGCTCTGGATTTTTTTCTTTATCAATTGCAGAAATTGTTGTTTTTAATGCTGGTTTAGCTATAGATATATTTTTAATTTTATCATTTGAAATTCCAATAACATCTCCCACTTGGAAACTTGTAAGTCCATATAAAATACCTATATCCCCTGCTTCTATCCTCTGTGCTTCAACAACTCCCCCATTTTCTAACCTATTAATTTTCTTTACTTTTTCTGCTATCTCCTTATTAGGTACTTGAATTTTATCTCTTACAGATATTTTTCCTCCAAATAATCTTACATAAACCTTCTTTTCATTTTTACTTGTTCTTTCGATTTTAAATACTACTCCAGATAAATCACTTTCACAATCATCACCTGCAAATGGAAAATAACTACAAATTCCATCTAATAAGTCTTCAACTCCAAGTCCAATTGCTGCCGCACCACAAAATACTGGATATAGACTTCCTTCACTTGCATATAATGAAAGCTTTTCTTGTATTTCTTCTTTATCAGGTTCTATTCCACCAATATATCTTTCTAAAAATGCTTCGTCTAAGTCTGATAAAACATCAATAGCATCATCATTTATCATGCATGTATCAAATAGTTTTTTTATATAAACAGCTTTGCTTCCTACATCATATACTTCTTGTAATCTAACTACTTTATTGGACATATTCTTCTTTATATCTTCAAATACTTTATTGAAATTTGCCCCAATTCTATCTAGCTTATTTACAAAAATTATTGTTGGAATGTTTAACTCCTTTAATGTCTCAAATAATATTCTTGTTTGTGACTGAATACCCTCTACTCCTGATATAACTAGTATCGCTCCATCTAAAACACTTAATGAACGTTCAACTTCCGAAATAAAATCCACATGTCCTGGAGTATCAACAATATTAACCTTGACATTATTCCAATTAAAAGATATGGTTGATGATTTAATGGTAATCCCTCTCTTACGCTCAAGCTCCATAGAATCCGTCTGTGTATTGCCTAAATCAACTCTTCCAACTGATTTTATAGCTCCACTATAATATAATAAGTTTTCTGTTATAGTTGTTTTTCCTGCATCCACGTGTGCTACGATTCCTATATTAATTATTTTCTTCATAATCAATACCTCCAACTCTATCAACCACCTTTTTATCCATTATCATAGCAACAATATATAACACTAATACCGGTGTTACTAATAACGAAGTACATGCTATACCCATACTCACTGAAATATTTGTAGCTATGATTCCTATAATTGGTCCACCTAAAATTTGACCTAAGGAATTTATTTGTCCATTTATAGAAAGTACAGTAGATCTGGCCTTGTCATCTATATGTCCATTAAGCCATGCACTAAATATAGGTTCATTTATAGTTCTAAAGGTACTTGTCGCTAAATAAGCTATTAGCATTAAGTTAAATCTTTTTGTAATAGCAAATATGAACATAAATGATATATAAAATATATTTATACATAATAACAGCTTTCCATTTTTATTCTTATCATCATCCTTAAGCTTCTTTTCCATAAAATGCATTACTATAGCACTCAATATCATTCCTGCAATTCCAAAAATTCCGAACCAAGTCACTGGTTTAAGGTTTCCAAGTTTAGGAAGCATAGTATCTTGTAAAAAATGCATATTAGAAAGTCTATCATAACCTTCACTGGATAATCCATAAAATAAAGTTACTGAAAGCAAAATTATAATTATAGGTTTATTTTTTATAAATTTAAGACCAGATTTAAAGGTATATCCCATCTTTTTAAAAGTATTTAAATCCTCTGGAGCAGATGATTTAAAATTATTTTCTGGCATATATAACCATAAAAATAATGCAAGAATTATAAAT
>CALGWE010000719.1:0-5688 GCA_937935915.1 uncultured Clostridia bacterium | reverse complement strand
TTTTCCTTGATATTTTCTCACATCTGATTCTGTTATTGCTTTAAAACTATATCCTGGTGTTGTATCCGTAAGTTTAATTTCTTCATTAGTCCCGTATTCCTTTAGTACAACACTGTCTTTATCTAACTTTAGTCCTTTAGGCAGCTTGTCTGTTATAGTGCTACCTTGAATATTCCCATGGTGTTTATTAACTGTAACAGACCACTCAATATACTTTACGTCCTTCTTTTCTTTTTCACTACCTTTTTTATCAACCCAATCAATAGTTACTTGTGTAGAAGCTTCTACCTCTGGTGTTAAGTTTTTACCAATTTCATCTGTCAATTTTGCTTTATTAACAAATTTATATTTAGAACCATCTGCCTTGCCCTTTAATATCTTATTATCAATAACAGTGCTTACAATAATTTTCTTCTCCTCATCAGGCTTTAGGACAGGAATGGTTCCCGCTAAATTGGTAAGTTCCCCTTCCTGACGCTCGTCCATCTGAAAGTCTTCCCCATCTATTGTTGCACTTACAAACTTCATTTCTTCACTTTTAAAATAATCTACTACTTTTACATTATTAAGTGTCTGATTATTTCCTCTGATATTAATCTCCCACTTAATCTCTCCCGTTTTCATATCAAAGTTTTTACAGGTTTTACTAATTGCAGGTATTGTTACATCTGGTTCTGGCGTATCTTCTTGACCTTTAAAGTAAATGGTAACTGATTTTTGATACTCTTCAATCTTAAATGTCTTAGTTATCTGTCCCTTTTTTCCGTCAGATTCAGTTACATTAATTTTAGCACCAAATTCTACTTCTGCTGTCACATCATCAAGGTCACATATTTTGCTATTAAAATTAATAAACGCTGTACTTTTTTCTTTATTAATTACACAAGTTCCTATCTTTATACCTGGTTTATCCTCCTCTCCTTCTCTTTTTACTTCGATATCGGTTGTACCACTTGTTACTTCAAAAATCTTTGGAATCTCAACTGTGATGCCCGTACTTGTAGTTACATCATAGTCTATGTTGTTTTCCATTTTCATAAAGAAATACATCTTGATTTCGTCCCCATTTTTCAGTGCATCTTCCTTTTGACTTCCTATTTTTATTTTCAAAATTATTCGTTTTTACCACTTGAAGTATATATGTTTTCCATAAATTTGAAGCACAAAAAGCAAATGTAAGCTTTACTATAAGTAAAAGCCTACATTTGCTCTTTTATCTTCTAATACTTTATTCACCTTTTACTAGTATGTATTTCTTAAAACGTTCCAAAATGCCTAATATAATTAATAGCCATCCTAATAAGATGATTAACTTAGATGCGTTAAGACGTTCGCCTAAATTTGGTAATGCTTCGTCTCCTACTAAAGCATCTTTGTTAGATTCTTTAATGATTGTTCCTTTATCATGTAACAGCTTATCATCCATAGGATCATCTAAAATGCTGGCACTAGCACTTTCATCTATGTTGCTATCCTCTTCAATCTGCTCTTCTTTGTTATCTTCTATTAAAGTATCTGATGGCTGCGGAACTATCTCACTTGGCTCTGGCTGCGTTTTAACAACTATAACCTTGATTGGCGTTGGCTTCGGTGTTGGTTTTTCTTCTGGCTGTGGTTCAGGAGATGATTGTGGTACCTTTTGATTAGGTACTTCAATCTTGATTATCTCACTATCTACTATCAAACCACCTCTTGTAGTTCTGTCTAGAATATAACCTTCAGGCGCCTTACTTTCTATTAAGGCAAACCAGCTGCCTACAGGTAAGTCTTCAAACCTTGCTTTACCACTAGCATCTGTTACTTTTGTAAATTCCTCACCTTTAATGATTAGCTTAAATTCTGCACCTTCTAGTGGCTTTTTAGTCTCCTCATCTAACTTAATCACCTCAACTATTCCCTTTTTCTCTTCTGGAGTTGGAGGTTTAGGTTCTGGGTCTTTACTTGTATCTTTCTTGTTATAAATTGTTAGTGCACTACTTGTAGTGATTTCACCACTTTGCGTACTCTCTTCCTTAATATAACCATCTGGCGGCTCACTTTCTTCTAATATATATCTTTCTCCAACTGGTAGATTTTTAAATTCTGCTAAACCATTTCCATTGGTCCTTTGACTAAATATATTATCTCCAACATATAAGGTGAACTTCGCACCTGCTAATGGCTTATTGGTATCTTTATCTAATTTTAGAACTTGGACATTACCCTTTTTATTTTCTGCTTCAGTTCCTGGATCAGAAGTAGATTCTTTTACATTATAGAATCGAATCTTAATAACTTGACTATCTACTACTAAATATCCTCTAGTGGTTCTATCTAGTATATATCCTTGTGGTGCTGCTGTTTCCTCTAGTACATATTCTCTACCTATAGGTAATTCCTCGAAAATTGCTTCACCATTTGAATTAGTTGTTGCTGTTGCAACCTCATTTTCCTCAAAACTAAGTTTAAATTCTGCACCTTCTAGTACTTCTTCTGTCTCACTATCTAATTTAATAACCTTAATCGTTCCTTTTTCTGGCTCTGGTTCCTTTTGATTTACTATTGTTATAACTTTTACTTCCCTACTTGTAAGCTTTATTAGCTGTACCTCACTACTTACTATATAGCCGCTTGGAGCTTCAATCTCTATCAGTTTGTATGCTTTATTTAATGTTAAACCTCCAAATATCGCTATACCTTGTTCATTGGTTATTGCTGTGTACTCTTCACCTTCGCCTACTAATTGGAACTTAGCTCCTTCTAAGACTTTTTCCTGATGAGCTGCATCTACTTTGATAATCTTAAGCGTTCCTTTTTCTGGCTCTGGTTCCTTTTGATTTGCTATTGTTATAACTTTTGTTTCCTTACTTGTAAGCGTTATTTTTTCAACCTTACTACTTTCCACATAGCCTTCTGGGGCTTTGCTTTCTGTCAATTCATAGTCCTTATCTAGTGTTAAGCCCTCAAATATTGCTATACCTTGTTCATTGGTTACCACTTTATAACTCTCGTTATCTCCTATTAATGTGAACTCTGCTCCTTCTAGGACTTTATTCTGATTAGCTGCATCTACCTTGATAATCTTAAGCGTTCCTTTATCTCTTTCATTGGTTATGATCTTTTCAAAGACTTCCTTACTTGTAAGTTTTATCGGTTCGACCTTACTACTTTCCACATAACCTTCTGGGGCTTTCGTTTCTGTCAGTTCATATTCTTTATCTAGTGTTAAGCCCTCAAATATAGCTATACCTTGTTCATTTGTTGTGGCTTTATAAGTTTTTCCATTTCCTTGTAATGTAAATTCTGCGCCTTCTAGTACTTTATCAGAATTAGCTGCATCTACTTTGATAATCTTGAGTGTGCCTTTTTCTCTTTCATTCTTAATAACCCTTTCTACTTCTTCAGCACTTGTAAAGGTTATTATTTCTGTCTGACTATTTGTTATATAACCTTCTAATGCTTTAGTCTCTTTGAGTTCATATGGTATGTTTAACGTTAAATCTGTAAATAAGGCGATACCTTCTTGATCTGTAACCGCTGTATAAGTTTTTCCGCCTCCTGCTAATGTAAATTCCACACCTTCTAGTTTTTTACTAGTATTTTCAGCATCTATCTTGATTACTTTAAGTGTTCCTTTTTCTTCTTTATTAGTAATCTTTCTTTCTATAAGCCCTGGCTCTGTGAACTCAATTAATTCACTTGTCTCTAGTTTTACATAACCTTTTGGTGCGCTCGTTTCTATTAATTCATATGGTATATTAAGTTTTAATTCTTCAAATAATGCTTCACCATTTTCATCTGTAGTCTTACTAATCTCTTGGCCATTACCTACTAAAGTAAATACTGCACCTTTTAGTGTTTCATCTTCCTCATTAACTTTAATAATCTTAAGCTTACCATCTGTTGGTATCTTTTCATTAGTTAATGTTGTTGCTATATTTTCACTATTTACTGTAATCCTGTGTCTTGTATCATCTACTATATAGCCTTCTGGTGCTTTACTTTCATATAAAATATACTCTCCACCAATAATCAGGTCTTCAAATTTTGCTATTCCTTCTGCATCTGTTGACATGGTCAAAGTATATGTACCATTAGTAAGTTTAAATTCTGCACCTTGAAGTTTAATTTCAGGATGATCTTTATCTGTTTTTGTAACTGTAAGTGTTCCACCAGGGTTTGTGCCAGATCCCCAGCTACTTGAGAAGTGTGTTTTGACTGTGACTGGTTTAGAGATTACTGTAAATGGTACGCCTTTTATCCCTTCTATACTTGCTTCATTCATATATTCTCCTGTTATTTTAGGATTCAATACACTTGTTTGGATTGCAATTAAATAGCATTCATCTATATCTCCTAAGTTGACACTTAGTGTATTGTCACTCTTCTTATAGTCCACGTTTTCAGCCGAAAGCTGTACTGGAGTTTTATCAAGCTTTTCAATATCACTAAATGTAAGGCTCTTAATCTGTTCATTGGCTACTGAAGTTTTATATATTTTTAGTTTTTCTAATTCTAGCTTTAGATCCTTATTTAATGTATCTATTACTTGCACATCCTCTAGTTTTAGCTGATTAGGATTCACTAGAATATACCAGTCTATTGGATTATCCTTTCCAACTTGCTCACCAAATTTCTCAATATAACTATTTATCACAGTCTTTTTTGCACTTACAGGCTTAATGGCTGCATAAATATCTTTACTATTAAGATTTGCACTATTATTAAAAATAGGATCCTCGCCATTGGGTTGGAATAATTCCTCTGTATCTACAACTGTTTTTAGTACAAATGTATTGGTCTCTTCAATTGTCCCTACATCATATTCGAGTAGTTGTCCTTCTTCATTATCCGTTATGATAGGATCTTCAAGATCTATAAGACCGCCTTGTTTCATAGCTTTTTTAATGGCATCCAGTCTCAATGCATCAGTCTCTTTCCACTCCTTATAGCTCTCACTTTTTAGCACTTGCAAGGTGCCTGGTACATACTTTTGATTTTTATCTAGCTGATCGATTAATTTCAAATCTTTAATTGGCATACCATTTTGGTTTACCACAATATACCAGGTCATCTGCTTAGTCTTGTTATCAAATTCTCCCGGTACCTTAGAAATCACTTCACTATTTACAAATGCTTTTGCAATTCCTTTAAGCTTTTGACCTTCTAGCCCTTCATATGTAGCAGATGCCGTGTTTGTATACGATATTTTAGAAACATTATTGGCATAAACCGCCTTATCGTCTATAGCTGTTTCAAACTCCAAGATATAACCTCTATTAAAGCTTGTGTGGTCTTGCTTATAAATAGAACAAGTTAGCTTATATCGTCCATTTTTTTGTTTTTCACACTTAGCTTCTGCCATCATCTCCGAGTTCCCTAAAGGTGTAGGTTCTGATTGAATACTCGTATTGCCGATTTTAAGCGTCTCAGGTACTAAGGTTAATCCTGCTGGTAATTCATCTGTAATATCAATACTTTCTACCCTTTTACTTCCTTTATTAGCGGAAATACTCCATGAGATTGTATGCCTATCTGGATTGTAGCGCAAAAATTTTTTCGTCATATGACTTATTGTCTCTTCTTTATAAGCATAAAACCACTTATTATCAAATCCTTCTATTCCTGCAACATTAGAAAATCCCATTTCACCAACTTCTTCATCTATAACATTCGTGTTATATTTGATTTCATATTTTCCATGTGCTT
>CALGWE010000718.1:0-1149 GCA_937935915.1 uncultured Clostridia bacterium | reverse complement strand
CAATCATTACGTGTGAACACCCTTAAAGTAGCAAAAGAAGATTTTATGAATCTAAGTCCTTTTAAATTACGTGAAATTCCTTGGGTAAAAGAAGGATTTTATTATAATCAGGAAGATCGTCCAGGTAAACATCCTTACCATGAAGCAGGACTTTATTATATTCAAGAACCAAGTGCAATGTCTGTAGCCACACTTGCAGAAGTTGTGCCAGGTGAACGTATTTTAGACCTTTGTGCAGCGCCAGGTGGGAAAAGTACACAGCTTGCAGCCACACTTGGGGGAAAAGGGATGCTCATTTCCAATGAGATTCATCCAGCACGTGCTAAGATTCTTGCACAAAATATAGAGCGTATGGGTATTCCAAATGCCATTGTAACCAATGAGACGCCACAAAATCTGGCAAAACGTTTTCCAGGATTTTTTGATCGCATTGTAGTAGATGCGCCTTGTTCTGGAGAAGGAATGTTCCGTAAGGATGAAGAAGCACGCAGTCACTGGAGTGTACAAAATGTAGAAATGTGTGCCGAAAGACAAGCTGAAATCTTAGATTGTGCAGCTACAATGCTCCGTCCAGGTGGACGAATCGTTTATTCAACATGTACGTTTGCCCCAGAAGAAAATGAACTAAGTATAGTAGGCTTCTTAGAAACACATCCTGAGTTTCACATTAAACAGGTGGCAGCTTATGAAGGCTTTGCGCCAGGCCGTCCAGAATGGGCAGAAGGTGTAGAAGAGGTCAAATATACCTTTAGACTTTGGCCACATCTTTTAGACGGGGAAGGTCATTATGCAGCCGTACTTGAAAAAGCAGGGGATGAAAAGGCACGTGAAATTACAGAAAAGCTTCCAGCCATTGACCGTAATGCATGGCAATCTTATGAAGTCTTTGCCAAAGAGAATCTTGTGAAGCAGCCAGAAGGGTATCCAGTATTATTTGGTGAGCAGCTTTATTTATTACCTTATACTTTACCACTGAAAGGATTAAAAGTAGTACGTGCAGGACTTCATTTAGGGACATGCAAGAAAAATCGTTTTGAACCATCTCATGCATTAGCTTTAGCCTTAAAACCAGAAGAGGTACGCCATACTTGTCAGCTTACAAGAGAAGATCCAAGAGTAGGTGCGTATCTTAAAGGAGAGACGATTACA
>CALGWE010000717.1:0-1252 GCA_937935915.1 uncultured Clostridia bacterium | reverse complement strand
GGACTCAACATAAAGGGGTGTTACCTTTATTAAACAGCCAAACTAAAGTTATTCCTGAGCCTTATGGTGTGGTACTCATCTTTTCACCGTTTAATTATCCTTTCCAGCTTGCTATGATTCCGCTTATTGGTGCATTAGCAGCAGGTAATTGCGTCGCTCTAAAAGTCTCTGAATATACACCACATACTAACAAAGTGCTTCATGAAATTATAGAAGAAGTATTTGCTTCATACTATGTCAAGATTTTAGAAGGTGATGGTAAAGCTTGTGAAACTTTATTACAAGAGCCTTTTGACTATATTTTCTTTACAGGCAGCATTGAAGTTGGTAAAAAGGTGATGATGGCAGCTAGCAAGCAGCTTACACCTGTTACACTTGAATTAGGTGGCAAAAGTCCTACTATTGTAGATTATAATGCCGATCTCAAATTAGCAGCTAAACGTATTGCTTGGGGAAAGTGCCTCAATGCGGGTCAAACCTGTATTGCACCAGATTATGTGTTAGTGCATGAAAATGTTGCTGAGGCTTTTATTTCAGAGCTTATTCATGTACTTAAAAAATACTATGTCTCCCCTAAAAACATTGCACGTATTATTAATGAGCAGCATTATGTAAGGCTGATACATCTTATGGAAGATGAAAAAATCTGTTATGGTGGGCATTTTAATGCCAATGATTTCTATATAGAACCTACCCTCTTATATCCTGCTACAATCCATGATGCGGCCATGCAGGAAGAGATTTTTGGACCGATACTTCCGATTATTCCATTTAAGCGTTTAGATGAAGTCATTCATTTGATTCAGCAAAAGCCAAAACCACTTGCTTGCTATTTATTTGGGAATGATAAAAGAAGAATTCAATATTTACTCAAGCATATTTCATTTGGTGGTGGATGTATTAATGATACGATTTTACATGCAACCCATTTAGAAGCAGCTTTTGGCGGTGTCGGTTATAGTGGCATGGGGCAATATCATGGTTATCATAGTTTTGAAACCTTTTCCCACAATAAAACAATACTCATTAGTGATGCCAATGAATTGCCTTTACGTTATCCGCCTTACAATATTAAAATACCATTTATCAAAAAACTTATGCGTTAAGGAGAATGTAGCTATAAATGATATAATGAACCAAAAAGCACATGAGATTATCATAAAATCTCATGTGCTTTTTATTTACTATTAAGTTAATTTTAGCATCCTTAACAATCGTAACCATTTTTCTTTTCAATTTGTCTAAGCTTATC
>CALGWE010000716.1:0-1286 GCA_937935915.1 uncultured Clostridia bacterium | reverse complement strand
TTGACAGGTGCCGAGCTGGCAGGAGTGGAAAAGGCAGATGCATTGCTGGTATCCCGGAAAGTTAAATATGAGGATGTATGGGATTTAAGGAATGCAGGTGATGCGCTGGAGAGTGGTAGTAAGGGTGGTACAGATGCACTTCAAATAGGAAAAACAGATTTAGATGCATTAAGACATAAGTTGGGTGTTCCTGAAACTGATACAATTGCCGTAGGGAAGACAGATGTTAAAGGAATGGAAGGTGTAACATTCGAGGGACAATCGCCCAAAGTAAGAAGTGAAGCTGGACTACCAGATTTAGATGAGATATGGGCTGAAAGAAATATCAAATCACCAGGAAATAACCCTTTATTTACTCGTCATGCGGAAGAAGCATTAGCAAATGATTTTGACAGAGCGGTAATAAAGGCAGGAATTAATCCACAAGATGTTTCAGGCGTACTAAAAATACATCAGTCTAATCCTACGGGGGTGTGTAGGAAATGCATACAAGGTTTAGCAAATGATAATGTAAGCCCTGGAGTATTAAAACAATTAAGTTTGAAATATCCTAATCTTCGTATAGAAGTAACATCTGAGATATTACCAGATGTTAAAGTTATAGGTAAAAGTAATTTTGTAATTCAAAATGGACAATATGTAGAATAGAGGGACAAATATGGATATAACGAAATTAGAGAAAAAAAACAAATGTACCTTTGCTATCAAATTGGCAGAAAAGGCATCTTCATATTTGCAAGAAAGTAATGTAAAGGGATTAATAAATGAAGCTATAGAAGTTAGTTGGAAATGGGTACATACAGAAGAAAATGTAGGAGAAGTATTATATAACTTTTTGGATAATGAAGAAAATGGATTTACATTATTTCAAGAAATGGAGGAAGATGAAAAAAATATAAGTGCGTGGGACTGTATTATAGATGCTGTTGCATATGTATCAAGAGCTGCATACGAAAAAGAAGGAGTAAAATATTTACAAGTATCAACAGATGAAGTATACGGATCATTAGGTGATACAGGATATTTTACAGAAAAAACACCATTAGATCCAAGGTCTCCATATTCTGCATCAAAGGCAAGTGCAGATATGATTGTACAAGCTTACATGGAAACATATAAGTTTCCAGCTAATATAACAAGATGTTCTAATAACTATGGTCCATATCATTTTCCAGAGAAACTTATACCATTAATAATAAAAAATATATTAAATGGAGATAAACTACCTGTATATGGAGATGGAAAAAATGTAAGGGATTGGCTATATGTAGAAGATCATTGTGTTG
>CALGWE010000715.1:0-1593 GCA_937935915.1 uncultured Clostridia bacterium | reverse complement strand
TTATTATTTTAAGTATATTATTTACACTCTATTTACGGACTTATACCTGTATACTTTTGTCAATCTTATGTGTCTTTAAATTGCCGTCATTATAAATAGCCTCCTCATGCTCTATAACGCAACTTTTTCTTTTGTTATATTCATATTTTTACAATTTTAGAAACATTTTAAATTCAAATTAATATACTATTAGAGTAAAAAGTAATTTTTTAAAAGTTTAAATCTCAAATATAATTTAGGAGGCGATTTTAGATGATAAATAATAGAAATAGTTCTAGACGCCCTACTAATTTTAGAAATGCGCAGAATACCACCTCTCAAACGAATTTTTATAATTTTGTAGGTATGTCAAAACCTCAAACTGAAAATATAGAAGATATGCCCCTTGCTATGGCTTATATTCCTTTTCAACAATGGCGAAATTTATATGACCCTAGCGAAGCTTTTCAAAGAGGTACAATTTTCGAAGAACTAGATCTCCCATTTACTTGTGCAAAGGAGTGTAAATAATGGTAAGAAACGATGCTAAGGAATTATTAGATTTAATCAGAATGCTTGGATTTAATATGTTTGATGCTGTACTATTTTTAGATACACATCCAAGAAATCAACAAGCATTAGAGCACTATAACAAATATAAGCAGCTTATGCAGCAAGCTGTAAAGGAATATACAACCTACTTTGGACCTTTAACATCCGATGATGTAAATTCAAATAATGAATGGACCTGGACAGAAACACCATGGCCATGGGAAAGGGAGGCAAATTAATATGTGGAATTATGAAAAAAGATTACAATATCCAGTTAAAATTACAACAACTAATCCTCAAATAGCGCAACTCATTATTTCTCAATATGGTGGTCCTGATGGAGAACTAGGTGCTTCTCTTCGTTATTTATCTCAGCGTTATACAATGCCTAACCGCAAGATCGCTGGTCTTTTAACAGATATCGGTACAGAAGAATTGGCTCATATGGAAATGATAAGTGCCATGGTTTATCAACTTACAAAAGATTTAACACCTGAAGAAGTTCAAGCATCTGGCTTTGCACCTTACTATATTGACCATACAACAGGCGTATATCCTGTAGCTGCATCTGGAACCCCATATAGCGTTATGACCTTCCAATCAAAAGGTGATGCCATTACAGATTTACACGAAAACTTAGCTGCAGAGCAAAAAGCAAGAACCGTATATGATAACTTACTTCGTTTAATCAAAGATCCTGAAATTTGTGACCCACTTCGCTTCTTACGTGCTAGAGAAATCACACATTATCAACGCTTCGGTGAAGCCCTTAGACTGATGCAAGAAGAATTAGATGCTAAAAACTTCTATGCTTTTAACCCTGAATTTGATAAAAAACCTTGTAAATAAATATTCTGCCCAAATGAAGATGTGGCAAATTTAACTACAAAAGGCGTCAAACTAGATTTCTCTAGATTGACGCCTTGATTACTACCTTCCATCACCTTATCTAAACTCTTTCATCTATATATCTCTCCGCTTTCCTACTCCTCTTGGCGCATTATAAATAGCCTCCCGATGCTCTATAACGCCTTAAGTATCGTCAGTCCACTTCAAAATATA
>CALGWE010000714.1:0-14570 GCA_937935915.1 uncultured Clostridia bacterium | reverse complement strand
ACATATGATGTAAATGATGTGCCAGAGGTCATTGATTGTGGAAGGACAGTAATCGGCAAGGCATTTCATGAAGATGTAGTAGATAAAGATGTTTATTTAGAGTTAACAGCATATAAAGGGCCTGTATTAATCTTACATGGCACAGCAGATAACCTAGTAGAGTATACCTATTCTATGCATGCACAAAAAATGTATGAGGAGGGTCAATGTCATTTACAGCTTATTGAAAATGCAGGACATGGATTTAATAAGGAAGAAAGAGAAAGTGTATGTGCATCCATTAAAGCATTTTTAGAAGAGAAAAAAGTACCTATAAATATTCAATTAGAAAATAATTCAGAAGATGTAACAGCTTATGAAGTTAATCCTAGTACTATTACTATAAAAGGTAAAAAAGATGATTTAGAAAAAATAACTTACAATCCATATTTTCATTACAGATTGTGAAGGGGAAAATGTAGAAGAGAAATTCATTAATAAAGTATATTTTACAGGTTACTGTGATAACGATTTATTTAAAGGGACAGTTGTTCAGGGAGGCTGTGATACACAAGAATATGAAGATAATCAGTTAATTAGTATGCATGCTGAATATACATTAGTTGGTTTAGATCATGAAAATAAAAAGAGCTATATCCATATTATTAATAAAAGAGTAGGAGATGAATGGAAACCAACATTACATACCAATAGTCATACACTTAGGTGGATGAATGAGACAGACTTTACAGCAGTATTAGAACATTCTTCTTATGGACCTAAAGTTAGAATCTTTGCAAAGTAGGAGAAGTTAAGTGGAGAAAAGGGCTTTTTTATTTAATGGAAAAGTACATAATGTAAAAATAAAGCAATAAATGATAATAAGTAGTGAAAACTGTAGGTCTTAGTTTATAAGACTTACAGTTTTTTTGTGGACTATGATTAATTTAAAAGTATAGTTTAAAAAGATATAATATATTTAAGACAAAACTTAGATGGAGATGGATGAAATGGGAGAACAGGAAGTAAAGAAAAGGCAAAGTAAAGCTATAGATATGCTAAGTGGCAGCATATTTGATAAGCTTTTATTATTTGCCTTGCCACTAGCTGCAAGTAGCATTTTACAGCAGCTATTTAATGCAGTAGATGTAGCAGTAGTAGGGAGATTTGCAAGTAGTAGGGCTCAGGCGGCAGTAGGATGTGTAGCGCCGTTTGTTAACTTACTACTTAATATTTTTATAGGTATTTCGGTAGGTGCCAATGTAGTCATTGCTAAGTACATTGGACAAAATATAAAAGATGAGATTAGAAGAACAGTACATACAGCCATTATTGTAGCTTTATTAAGTGGGGTATTTTTATTAGGGTTCGGACAACTTGTTGCAAAGCCTGTGCTAATGTGGATGAATACACCTTTAGATATTATAGAAGATGCCACACTTTATTTACGTATTTACTTTTTAGGCATGCCTTTTATATTACTTTATAACTTTGGTGCAGCCATTTTAAGAAGTATAGGGGATACGAAGAGACCTTTTTACTGTTTAATGGTAGCTGGCATTATTAATGCAGGCTTAAATTTGTTTTTAGTGATTGTATTTCATATGGGCGTAGCAGGGGTAGCTATTGCTACTGTAGTTTCTAATATGATTAGTTCAAGTATGGTACTTTACCTTTTAATGCATGAACAAAGTGATATTAAATTATGTTTAAATGAGTTAAAGATATGGAAACCGGAATTAATACAAATGTTAAAAATAGGCCTTCCAGCAGGACTACAAACTTCTGTATTTTCTATAGCCAATATATTTATTCAATCTGCTTTAAATGGCTATGGTTCAGATGCAGTAGCAGGCTCAGCAGTTATTATAAATTATGAATTTGTGACATACTTTATTGTATCTGCTTTTGGACAGGCAACCGTTACATTTACAAGCCAAAATTATGGGGCAGGACAATATGAAAGATGTAAAAAGGTATTTCGTCTGGCATTACCAACTTGTATGGGGATTATTTTATGTGTCAGTTGGGGCTTTATATTAGGCAGAGATTTCTTTATAGGTATATTTACTTCAGAGCCTAAAGTTGCAGAATATGCCTCTATACGTATGATTCATATTATGGCCTTATATATTTTAATTCCAACCTATGAAATTGGAGGCGCTGCACTTAGAGGAATAGGTTACTCTATGACACCAGCACTTATTACTATATTTGGAACATGTGTATTAAGACTTGTATGGATTTATACAGTGTGTAAAGTTTATACAGGATTTGAAACACTTATAAATGTATATCCTATTTCATGGGGTGTAACAGGCACAATCGTATTAATTACTTACTTTATCATACGTAAAAGAGTATTTGCCAAGGCGCAATAAAAAGCTGATTATTCATTGATGATGTATTAAAATATGGTATGGATGGTAAGAACATAGAATAAAAAAGGTATTGGAGTATGAATATGAAAGTAGGACTAGTATTAGAAGGTGGCGCAATGCGCGGGATGTATACAGCAGGTGTATTAGATGTATTTTTAGAAAATGGCATAGAATTTGATGGCATTATAGGTGTATCAGCGGGGGCTATTTTTGGTGTAAATTTCCTTTCAAAGCAAAAGGGAAGAGTGATAAGATACAATAAACGTTTCAATGGGGACAAAAATTATTTAGGACTTCGTCCTTTAATTAAAACAGGAAATATTGTGGATACAGAGCTAGCTTATCATAAAGTACCAAGAGAGTTAGATATCTTCGATGATGCAACTTATATGGCTTCTAAGGTACCTTTTTATGCAGTTGTGACTAACATTGAAACAGGTGAAGCAGAATATAAACAAGTGACTAGTGTGTTTGAGCAAATGGATATTTTAAGAGCATCAGCTTCTATGCCTTTTTTATCCAGGCCAGTCATCATAGATGGCAATAAGTATTTAGATGGGGCTATAGCCGATAGTATTCCTTTCGAGAAGTTTAAGGAGATGGGTTATGACAAATTAGTTGTGGTACTTACAAAGGACAAGGATTATGTGAAGAAACCTATGTCACCACTTCTTACAAAGGCGGGGTATGGCAGGAAGTATCCTAAGTTTGAATATAGATTAAGACAGCGTTATGCCATGTATAATGAAACGATGGAGAGATTAAAGGAATTGGAGCAAAAGCAAGAAGTATTTGTGGTGCAGCCTTCTCAAAGATTAGAAGTGGGTAGAATAGAGAAGGACCCTGATAAACTCCAAGCATTATATGATTTGGGTATAAAGGATGCACAAAGTATGCTCGAAGATATAAAAGAGTATTTAAAAGATAGAAGATAAGGTTTATAAGGAGCAGCAATGAGAATTATTATTTCACCAGCTAAAAAGATGAATAGGGAGACTGATGTTTTTGAGGTACAAAAGTTACCTATATTTTTAGAGGACACAAAATTATTATGTGAGTCTATAAAAAATAAGTCATATGAAGAACTTAAAGCATTATGGTCTTGTAGTGAGAAACTAGCTCAGTTAAATTACGAAAGGTTTAAGGAGATTCAATTAGAAGAGCAGCTTACACCAGCCATTGTTTCCTTTGAAGGATTACAATATTTGCATATGGCACCTATGGTATTTACGCAAAAGGCCCTTGATTATTTAGAGGAGCACTTACGCATTTTATCAGGGTTTTATGGTGTGCTCACACCATTTACAGGGGTCACGCCTTATCGCTTGGAAATGCAGGCTAAGCTAAGTATAGGTAATAAAAAGGATTTATACGAATTTTGGGGAGATAAGTTATATCAAGCTGTTAGGTCAGATGATCATATTATTATTAATTTAGCATCTAAGGAATATGCTAAAGCCATTGAAAAGTACATTTCACCAGAGGATCAATTCATAACTATAGAATTTGCAGAGTATGTAAATGGAAAGGTTAAGCAAAAGGGGACTTGGGCTAAAATGGCCAGAGGGGAAATGGTGCGATTTATGGCAGAAAATCAGGTATCTAAGGTTGAAGAACTTAAGGCCTTTAATGTATTAGGCTATAGCTATAGAGAAGACTTATCAACAGATCAAAAGATGGTGTTCATTAGGAAAGCAGAGGGAAAATAGTTTATAAAAAAAGGGGAGATATAAGTGCAATATATTAACTTAAGAGATAATAGTGCCTGGAATGAAAGGGCAGTAAAGTGGTTCCATGAAAAATGGTCAGTGCCAGAGGAAGCTTATATAGAAAGCATAATGGCCTGCCAAGAAGCTAAAGCCGCTGTGCCACAATGGTATACACTCTTTCCCTACACGACGCTCTTCCGATCTGAAGGGGAAAAAATTATTGCAGGATGTGGCGTTATTGAAAATGACTTCCACAAAAGAAAAGATTTAAGTCCAAATGTGTGTGCAGTATATGTCGAAGAAGCATACCGTCATCAAAATATTTCCAGGGAAATGTTGAATTATGTCTGTAAAGATATGAAGGCTATGGGCATAGAAACTTTATATCTTATTACAGGCCATACCACCTTCTATGAAAAATGTGGCTGGCAGTTCCTTGAAATGGTTGAAGAAGATGATGGTAATATGATTAGAATGTATATCCATCACGAGAAGTAGCCCATTAGAGGTTGTTACAAATAAAGACTAGCGCACCTAAGATGAAATGATCCTAGATAATTCAGCAGGGTTTTGACGACAACCATAGGATAGCCAAAATATAAATAAACTCCAAAGTCCGCCTAAGAGATAAGCCATCTTGCAATCCGTGGTATTAGGAAAAGAGGCTGCTTGAACAGGTGTATGGGTCACTTCTTGAGACATGGTCGTAAAGCATTTAATATAACAGGCAAATACAATATCTCCTAACCCATTTTTGTTAAATACAGCAATATAGTTTATATAAGGTGTAATAAGGGTGAAGAAGGACTCAGCAAATTGTGGGATATTCCCTGCTTGTAAAGTAGGGGCTAAGCAATCAGAAAGGTCTTTCATAACTTGCATCATATAATGCTGGACAATATCTTCTTTCTTTTCAAAGTGCCTATAAAAAGTACGTCTAGAGATATCCGCCCTCTGGCAAAGTTCTGTAATAGTAATAGCAGCTAATGGCTTTTCCATAATAAGTTCTAAAAAGGCATTTATAATAAATTTATTATAGAGGTTGGTAGAAGGGTGTGCTTGTCCTTTTTTCATATTACTTATGCAACACAATTGATGGTGAATGTGTCACTTTCCTCCTAATTATTGTTATAGAGTTGACTGAATATTATAATTAATTGTGTCGCAGATAGGTAGAGAAGTAAAGAGAAAAGGGGGACATGTTATGATGAAGAGTCTATTTGATCAAATGCAGATTGGTTTGATTAATCAGTTTTTAAGCACACATTATAATAAAAGAACAGATGCCTATGGTGGTTCATTAGAAAATAGAGCACGTTTTTTAACAGAAGTTTGCAGCAAGATTAGAAAAGAACTTGGTGAAGACTATCCAATACTTATTAAATTAAATCAAGATGATTTAGTACAAGGAGGCTCAAAAGCAGAGGAAATTGCCAAGGTCTGTCAGCTCTTAGAAAAAGAAAAACTAGCAGATGCCATAGAACTAAGCTGTGGTACATTAATTAATACAAAAAGTAGCTATGGCCCAATTAATCTAATTAATTGAGCGCTAGCTACTGTTTATATATCTACATATTATGTATTTATACTAATAAACTTGTATTTATACTTATGTAATTATAAACACCTTGAAGTTTATAGTGACTATCAAAATGGATACATTAACTTTTGTTTTTATCTACCCAATGGGAATCTTAATAGAAAGCTGGGGACGTGGTGGGGGAGAGTCTGCCTCTGGAGTGATTTGCTGATACTCTTAGTGAAGATAAGTAAAGAGGTTTTAGCGCTGCTGTTTGAGCGATAGCGAGTTCAGCGCGTTTCTTTACTTATCAAGCTTAGAGTATCACAAATCACGGAAGGAGCAGCTCTAACGTCCCCAGCGATCTACTTAGTTCTCATACACAGCTTCATTAGTTACTTCAATGCCAAGTTTTTTAAATGTATTTTTATCTACAGAAGATAAAATAACAGATGTGTGTAATTGGCAACCTGCAAGTTTTGGAAGCTGTTGAAGTGCAAGTCTTGCATTTGGATCAGTAGCTGCACACATAGAAAGTGCAATAAGTACTTCATCTGTATGAAGACGAGGGTTTTTGCTACCTAAGTATACTGTTTTAACTTTTTGAATTGGCTCAATAAAGTCAGGTGAAATAAGGTGAATCTGATCTGCAATGTTACCTAATGTTTTAATAGCATTTAAAAGCACTGCAGAAGAAGCACCAAGTAAATCAGTTGTTTTACCTGTAACGATTGTGCCATCTGGAAGTTCTAATGCAGCAGCAGGTGCACCGATTTCCTCCGCTAATTTATTTGCAACTGGTACAACTGGGCGGTCATTTGTTGTAACCTTTGCTTGTTTAAGTAATAATTCAAGTTTATAAATTTCATCTTTAGTTGCTTCTTCTCTTCTGAGACGATTCATAGAGTGATAGTAACGACGAATGATTTCTTGTCTAGACGCCTCTTGACAAACTTCGTCATCAATGATACAATTACCTGCCATGTTAACACCCATATCTGTTGGTGATTGGTAAGGACATTCACCATAGATTCCTTCGAACATAGCAGCAAGTACTGGGTAAATTTCAATGTCGCGGTTGTAATTTACAGTAGTTACACCATAAGCTTCTAAGTGGAATGGGTCAATCATATTTACATCATTTAAATCAGCAGTAGCTGCTTCATAAGCAAGGTTTACTGGGTGTTTAAGTGGGATGTTCCAGATAGGGAAAGTTTCAAATTTAGCGTATCCAGCTTTTACGCCACGTTTGTTTTCATGGTATAACTGAGAAAGACAAGTGGCCATTTTTCCACTTCCTGGACCTGGAGCAGTTACAACAACTAATGGACGAGTTGTTTCAACATAGTCATTTTTACCGTATCCTTCGTCGCTTACAATATGTGCGATATTATTTGGATACCCTTCAATAGAATAATGATGGTATACTTTAATACCTCTATTTTCAAGTTTAGTTTCGAATGATTTAAGGGCAGCTTGACCTGTGTAACGTGTGATAACAACACTACTTACATAAAGTCCTTTTTCTCTATATACTTCGATAAGACGTAAAACATCTTCATCATAAGTAATCCCTAAATCGTGTCTTACTTTATTTTTTTCGATGTCAGCGGCATTGATAGAAATAATCATTTCAGCTTGATCAGCAAGTTGAAGTAACATTTGAAGTTTACTATCAGGCGCAAAACCTGGTAATACGCGAGATGCATGGTAATCGTCAAATAATTTACCACCAAATTCTAAGTAGAGTTTGTCACCAAATTGACTAATACGTTCGCGGATATGTTCAGATTGCATCTTTAAGTATTTGTTATTATCAAATCCAATTTTCATTTTTAATCTTCCTTTTCAACTAAATTTAATCCCTAAAGAAACGCTTTTCTTTTTAACAAAGATTAAGTGTATCATAGATAATGCATATAAGCACTAAAATAGTTTGTAAAAACAGATATTTCGTAAAAAATCACGAAGAAAAGACATATATTATAGACATATATGTTTATTTGTAATGGATATAACTCGGATATTGTAGATATTTTCAGTATGTGCAGATTTGCGTAAGTATATTGGTTTTGTTCGGAATATTTTAATAGAAAGTATTTATAAGAATAAATTATGAGAATATAATGAACTATGAACAAGAAAAAACTCATATAGGTTTTAGAAGGGAGATAATAATGGCTATCAGAAATTTGCGTTATGATGAAGACCCAATCTTAAGAAAGAAGTGTAAAGCGGTAAATGTAGTCGATGATAAAATCAGACAAATGCTAGAGGATATGCTAGAAACATTACATCACACTAAAAATGGTGCGGCTATAGCAGCGCCACAAGTAGGTATTTTAAAACGTTTAGTCGTAATAGATTACTGTGGTCAGTTACTTAAATTAGTGAATCCTAAAATAATAAGTGAAGAAGGATCGCAAGAGTGTGAAGAAGGCTGCTTAAGTTTCCCAAATCGCTTTGCAAAAACTATTAGACCACAAAAGGTGGTTGTAGAAGCTTTAAATGAATTAGGTGAAGAGGTAACCCTTACAGGAGAAGGGGATATGGCAAAATGTTTTTGTCATGAAATTGATCATTTAGAGGGGATAATTTTCTTAGATCATGCTATAGAAGAACTCAAATAAGCCTAAAAACATATATATTTAACTAGGAACACAATATAAGAATGGATATGTAAGATGGATATTTTAGGTAAAAATAAGTTAAATATAGATAAGAGAACTTTTTTAAATGAAATCTATGGACTTGTCTTACCAGAAGATGATATTTATAACAAGTATATTGAAGCCTTTGATAGAGTAAGAAGTGAATATGGATACTTTCAAGATATGCCAATGAGAACTTGTTGGTATGATGAGATAAGACCAGTATATATTGCTAAAAATACTGAGGTAAAAGATGATGATGCACTTCTTGAGATTTTCATAAAAAACCTAAAACTGTTTATTCATATGGAAAAAGAAATGCCATTTTTAATGAAGTATTCTTTGCCCCTACCTTATATAAAAAATAATGATAAAAAAGATGTCTTAAAACAAGACATCTTTTTTTGTGAAAAATTTAATTTAAAATAATAATAAATTCATGTTTAGTTGTGCAATTTTTTAAATTATAATATATTTATCAATAATAAAGGAGAATTGGCATGATTAGAATTGAAGATAGCGCAGTACAAAATTTTGAAATAGAACATATCGCCAAAGTAAGAAGCTTAGCAGCAGAATGTACACTATTTTTAAAGAAAGATGATACATTCCCTCTTAAGGAAGCTGGCAAAATTGCTGTATATGGAAACGGTATTAGAAACACTATTAAAGGTGGGACAGGTTCAGGAGATGTTAATGTACGTCACTTTGTAAATATCGAAGAAGGCCTTAGAAATGCAGGGTTTGAAATCACTACAACTGCATGGTTAGATGCTTATGATGAAATTTTATATAAAGCAAAAGCAGAACACTACAGTAAATTACAAGAACAAGCTAAAGCACAAGGAGTTCCAGTATTAGGACTTGCTGTATTAGGAAAAGCTATGTTAGAGCCAAAATATGATATTCCTTTAGAAGGAGAAGGCGATGTAGCAATTTATGTGCTTGCAAGAAACTGTGGAGAAGGTGCAGACAGGGAAGTAAGTGCTGGAGACCTTCAGCTTACAGAAGTAGAAAAACGTGATATCCTAGCATTAAATGCGAAATATGAAAAATTCATGCTTGTATTAAATGTAGGGGGAATGGTAGATTTATCACCTGTAAAAGAAGTTAAAAATATCTTACTCCTTGGACAATTAGGAACACCTACAGGAGATGTATTTGCAGATATTATCACAGGTAAAGCGAATCCATCAGGAAAGCTTACAATGACATGGACAGATATCGCAGATTATCCATCTACAGAGGGATTTGGTCATAAAGATGATACATACTACAAAGAAGGTATTTATGTAGGATACCGTTACTTTGATACAGTAGGTAAAGAAGTTGTTTATCCATTTGGTTATGGATTAAGTTATACAGAATTTGATGTGACACCAGTAGATGTCACAATAGAAGGACAAGAAGTAACTGTTAAAGCAAACGTTAAAAATATTGGTAAAGTAGCAGGTAAAGAAGTTGTACAAGTATACTATTCTGCAACAGGAACAAAATTAGATCATGCATATCAAGATTTAGCAGGCTTTGCAAAAACAAAAGAGTTACAACCAGGAGAAAGTTGCGGGGTAGCTATAACATTTAATGTAACAGATATGGCAGCTTATGATGAAGAGGTTGCTTCTTATATTTTAGAAAAAGGCCAATATATCATGCGTTGTGGTAACAGCTCAAGAAATACACATATTGCAGGTATTGTAGAAATTAATGAAACAGCTGTAACTAGAAAACTTAAAAATATTTGTGATGGGGACAAAGTAGAAGAAGTAAAACCAGTGATGAATCCATACACATATGAAGGTGAAGCTAAAGAAAGAGAAAATGCTAAAGTAATCGTATTTGATACTGCAAGTATTGTAACTACAGAGGCAGTTTACTCTGAAGTCATGTCAGAAGTAAATGGCAATGAAAAAATTACTTGGGATGAAGTAAAATCTGGTAACAAATCTATTGAAGAATTCGTAGGGTCTCTTTCTAATGAAGAACTTGCTTATACTTGTATTGGGGTTTATAAAGACGAAAACAGTGATGATAGTGCTATTGGGGCGGCTGCATTTAGCGTAGCAGGTGCTGCTGGGGAAACGACTCACCGCTTAGATAAATCTCATAACTTAGAAAAATTAGTATTAGCAGATGGACCAGCTGGTATCCGTTTAAGCTCAGCGTATAAAATCGTGGATGGCATCGTAAAAGGAACAACTATTGCCTTTGGTGCTGATGTTATCGAATTCTTAAATGTAGAAGAGGATGAACAACTAAGACCAGTTCCACCTACACAGGCAGAACTTGAGGCTACAGAGTACTATCAATACTGCGTAGCGATTCCAATTGGGACAGAGCTTGCTCAATCATTCAATATGGAACTTGCAGAAACTATTGGGGATTTAGTAGGGGATGAAATGGAAATGTTCGGTGTACACTTATGGTTAGCGCCTGCATTAAACATTCATCGTTCACCACTTTGTGGACGTAACTTCGAATATTACTCAGAAGACCCACTTGTAAGTGGATTAGTAGCTGCTGCAATTACAAATGGGGTACAAGCACATAAAGGTTGTGCAACAACTATTAAACACTATGCATGTAATAACCAAGAAACAAACCGTTATTCATCAAATAGTATTTTAAGTGAACGTGCACTTCGTGAAATCTACTTACGTGGATTTGAAATCTGTGTAAATAAATCACACCCACGTGCGTTAATGACATCTTACAACTTAGTAAATGGAGAGCATGCATGTAGTAGTAAAGACTTACAAACATATGTCCTTCGTGATGAATGGGGATATGATGGTTTAGTTATGACAGACTGGCTTGTGACAACAGAAATTATGATTAATGAAGGTAGTAAACATAGAGAAGCTTCTGCTGCTGGTTGCTTAAAAGCTGGAAATGACCTGATTATGCCAGGAACAACTATGGACTTTGAGGATATTATGAAAGCATTAGAAGATGAAAGTCATCCATACCATATCACAAGAGCTGAATTACAAACATGTGCAATTCGTATCTTAAAAGAAATTAAAGGATTAAATAACTAATAACTAAGTAAAAAGGGTAACTTGATTAGAAATTCCTTATGGAAGCGTTAAAGAGTTACCCGTTTTTAGTTTTTTGCTCAATACGAGAACGCTTGACAAAATTAGACAGTTTTTTTATAATGACACAGTGTCACTAAAAATGACACTGTGTCATTTTGTATCTTAGGAGGTGAATATGGGATGCCGAAATTAACATATTTCAAACTAAATGAAGAAAAGAGAACAAGAATATATAATGTGTTACTGAAGGAATTTGAGGATAATTTCATTAAGGATGTTACGATTAAGCATCTTGTAGAAGAATTACATATTCCTAGAGGCAGTTTTTATCAGTATTTTGAATCGCTTAATGAAAGTTATTTTTATGTTCTTGATCAAGAGACAAAAGAAATGCATGGCATCTTTTTAGAACTTGTTGCGGCAAAGCAAGGAAATGTTTTGGCGGCACTTGATGATTTTGGTAATAAAGTTGCTGAGGAGATTTTTAATAGTAAGCATTATAAGTTGTATAGAAATAGGTATCTTTTCTTTGATGCTGACCTAGAAAAACAATGGAGAGCATATCAGCTTAAGAATACAGAATATGAGAATACAATGAAGCGAGTGAGTGAGCATGAAAAAGTAGTTTTTATTCGTACGATAATGCATTCGCTTATTCAAAGGTTATTCGCAGAAAGCTGGGATAAGGATACATTTTTAAGAGTCTATTATCAGTATGTTAAATGGATGAAGGAGGGAATTGGCCATGATGCATCTAATGGAATCACTATTTGATATAGCATATCTTGGAGTTGTAATTGCACTTGGAATTAGACTCTTGTTTGAAAACAGTAAGGACGCAAAGCAGTATGGGCTTATGGCGATTATTCTTGGTATTGGAGATGGTTTCCATCTTGTTCCAAGAGTAGTAGGTCATTTGACTGTCAATGGCTTTGAAAAGTATAGTGCTGCCCTTTCTTGGGGAGAATGCATAACAAGTATAACGATGACTTTATTTTACTTATTATTCTTTTGGTATTACTGCAAACGAAGCGGTGATGAGAATAAGAATAAGCGTATATTAATTTATTTATTGGTTGTAGTAAGAGTTATTTTGGTTGTTCTTCCACAGAATCTATGGGGAAGAGGAGGAAACTATATGTTTAGTATCCTAAGAAATATTCCATTTGCATTAATTGGATTATTGTTAATCTATTGGACTTGGAAGCATAGAAAAAAAGAAGGTCTTGAATATACAAGTATTTTAATTACGACAAGTTTTCTATGTTACCTTCCAGTTGTATTAGGTGCAAGGTTTATACCTGTACTAGGAATGCTTATGATTCCAAAGACAATTGCCTACGTACTATTAGTAGTTGTAGGATATCGATATTTTATTCGTGATTTTAAGGCAAGTAACTTGCTTAAAATAGCGGCTACATTTCTAATTCTTGCTCTTGCAGGTGGCGTGTTCTTTCGAGAATTTACTAAGGCATTTAAATGGCATGGAGATACTACACTTAGTGTAGTTCATGTACATTTGATGAGTTTAGGCTTTATGTTGTTTGCAATACTGTATGCTATATTGCAGCTTGTAAAGCAAGGTATGAATAAGATAAAGGTTCCTATGATTGTCTATAATGTAGGTCTTTGCTGGACTGTAGTTACATTTATAGTTAGAGGAATTTACACAATTACTTCAAACCAAGAGTCAATATTCAAGGATGCCGCTCTTGCTGGAATGGCAGGACTTGGACATTGTATTTTAGCAGTTGGACTTGTATGGCTTGTGATTAATGTAGTTCAAATTAAGATGCAGAAATCAATGCAAGTAGACTAAGAATTATTATATATGTACATACATTAAGGAGATACCCTGATAATTTTTGGGGTGTCTCCTTTTATAATTTAGATTTGAAGCATATGCAGCTGTTAATTTGGCTTATCCGATTATGATGGTTATGATTTTAGGGCTAATATTTCTACCACAGGTTGTAAATATATTAGGAGCTAAAGAAAACACAATTTATTTAGATTTGCGATAGGCCATAGGTGTCATATGAATATAGTGTTTAAAAATCTTATTGTAATAACTAATATTATTAAAGCCTACATCAAGGGCAATTTCACTGATTTGTTTATCGGTAGTATCTAAGAGCTGAATGCTTTTGCCGATACGGTAGTAATTGAGATATTCAATGACAGACATTTGCGTCATGGCTTTAAAAAATCTACAAAGCTGGCCTTGGCTAATATGAAAAGTAGAAGCCATTTGTTCTATGGAAATAGATTCGGTATAGTGCTCTTGAAGCCATATAATCATGGATTTAATGCGATTGATTTTATGTTCTTGCGCCCTTTCATTTGCTAAGACATTTTTCGTAGCATGTGCATATAACAAATACCATATTTCATAAATCGTAGCTTTAATAAGAAGTTCATAGCCCATTTCTTTATGCTTAAATAAGACTTTGATTTTATTTAAGTTTTGTAGAAGCTGCATGCTCCAATTCTCATGAGGAGAAATATAACTTGGAAAGGACAAACTACTATTATTAACGGGTTCAATATATTTTTGCCAAATGGCATCATTTAGATGGCTATTTAGTAAATCAGGATGAAATACAATGGCATAAAAATCTAAGGGCATACCACACTGGGCAGTCATAGCATGTAAATCATCGGATTTAATAAAGATAATATCATTTTCTTTAACGGGAATCATTTGATTTTCAATTTGAAACTGGGCACAGCCTTTGGTAATTACCAAAATTTCATATTCTCTATGCCAGTGGCAGGCCAGTCTTTCGATTATTTTAGTATTTGAACTCACTTCATGTACCATAAGTGGAAATAAAGCATTGCCATGAGGTATTTTTTCCTTAAGTAATTCGCTATTTTTACCCATATACAACATCTCCCTATAAATAGTCATTATTGTGTTAGTTTTCGGCATATATGAGGTAGTGATTTAGATTTATAATCACTACAATGTTATTAAATCATTAGTTAATGCTTTATGAGGGGGATAAACAATGCAATTTATAAATGATCATGGTGCGTTAGTTATTAAAACTAAAGGGGAAACAGTGCGAATTGAAGCATGGGGAGAGGATTCTTTTCGTGTGCGTGCCACAATGCTCCCTGAGTTTACAGGAAATGCATGGGCTTTAACAGAAGAAGTACCAGCAAAGCAGTGTAAAATAGAGATTTATGAAAAAGACCATTGGGTAGGAGATGGCACGATTGATAAGAGAGAATATGCTTCTATTACAAATGGACGACTTAAAGTGGAAGTAAACTTTGTAGGT
>CALGWE010000713.1:0-6713 GCA_937935915.1 uncultured Clostridia bacterium | reverse complement strand
GCCAATTACTGTCAAAAACATCTTTGTGTATTCGAGCTCATTTACTTTGCAAGAACAGATAGTGTCATTGATGGTGACAGTGTATATGACTTTAGAGTCAATACTGGGCGTCTCCTTGCAAAGCAAAGAAAGATTGAAGCAGATATGGTAATGCCAGTGCCAGACTCAGGTATTCCAGCAGCAATTGGTTATTCAAAAGAATCAGGAATTCCTTATGGAGAAGGTCTTGTAAAAAATAGATATATCGGACGTACATTTATTCAGCCAACACAAGAGATGAGAGAGAATGCAGTTAAAATTAAACTCTCTCCACTAAGACAAAACTTAGAAGGCAAACGTGTGATTATGATTGATGACTCAATTGTAAGAGGTACAACTTGTAAACGTATTGTAGAACAAATCAAAAAAGCAGGGGCTAAAGAAGTACACGTATGTATCACTTCACCTCCTGTACAATATTCATGCTACTTCGGAATAGATACACCATATAGAGAATTCCTTATTGGTGCACAAAAAACAGTAGATGAAATCTGTGAGTGGCTTGGCGCTGACTCACTTACATACTTAGGAGAAGAAGAACTCCACGAAGCGTGCAGATACAAAGAGCAGTTCTGTAAAGCTTGCTTTGATGGGAAGTATCCAATGGAGGTACCTATAGGGACTCCACCTAGTGAATGTTAAGAGCTACTTGTGAGGATTGGCGAGAGGGAGTGTGAGGTGAATTCGCCTACACCTTCCGTTCATCAAGAAAGTCTAAGCTCATTTTATTTATAAACGGTGTGAACTCGCTTACGCTCAGACAGCACACCTAAAACCTATAAATAAAATTTCGCTAAGACTTTCTAGATTCACTGCAGAGGTAGGCTCATGCCCACTCACAACTCCCTCGCCACTTACAAGAAACATCGGGTGCGGGCGAGAATAGTTAATGTTTTCTGCTTGCTGAAGTGAATTGTTTGTGCTTGAAGGAGTTTATTAGTTTATTAGTTTATTAGTTTATTAGAGTAAATAATAATTCAGATTTAGTTAGTTAGTTCATTAGTATAAATAAAATTTTAATGTGAGCAGCCAAGAGCCTGTGGCTTTGTGGCTGCTTAGGTGTTTATAAATAAGGAGGAGACTATGTCTAATACAAAGATTACTTATAAAGATGCTGGTGTGGATGTACACCGCGGATATGAAGCAGTAGCTCAAATGAAGGAACATGTTAAATCTACTTTTATTCCAGGTGTTTTAACTGATATTGGTAGTTTTGGTGGGGCATTTTCTTTAGGTGCTTTTGCTGGGATGAAAGAGCCAGTGCTTGTATCTGGAACTGATGGTGTAGGAACAAAGCTTAAACTTGCTTTTGATATGAATAAACATGACACAATCGGTATTGATGCAGTAGCTATGTGTGTAAATGACATTATTTGTGGTGGGGCAGAGCCTTTATTCTTCTTAAAGAAAGTGAATGTGCATTAGTTGGTGGGGAAACTGCTGAAATGCCAGGGTTCTATCCAGATGGTGAATATGATGTGGCTGGTTTCGCAGTAGGGATCGTAGATCGCTGTGATATGATTGATGGTAGCACAATTAAAGCTGGTGACACAATCATTGGTCTTCCATCAACAGGGGTACACAGTAATGGTTACTCACTTGTTAGAAAATTAGTGGAAGTATCAGGTGTAAAACTTGATCAATATAGCGAAGAACTTGGCGAAACATATGGTGAAGCTTTACTTAAACCAACTAAACTTTATGTAAAAGCCGTTAAAGCAGCTAAAAAAGCAGCTAAAATCAAAGGTATCGCACATATCACAGGTGGTGGTTTCATTGAAAACGTACCAAGAACACTTCCAGAAGGCGTAGATGCTAAAATCAATTTAAAAGCAATCCAAAAACCTGCTGTATATAAATTCTTAGAAGAAACATCAGGGCTTGATGTAAATGAACTTTATAATACATTTAATATGGGTATCGGTATGATGCTTGTAGTAGATAGCGCTGATAGTGAAAAAGTAATTGCAGCGCTTAAAGAAATCGGTGAACCAGCAAGCGTAATTGGTGAAATCGTAGCAGGTAACAAGGGTGTGATCTTATGTCAGGACTAAGACTGGGTGTTTTAGTATCAGGCGGCGGTACAAATTTACAAAGTATCATTGATGCTACAGAAAATGGCACATTGCAAAGTAAAGTTGTATGTGTTATCTCTAATAAAAAAGAAGCATATGGTCTTGAACGTGCTAGAAAACATAATATTCCTGATTATTTCGTAGATCCTAAAGAAGCAGCATATAACCAAAACATTTTAAGCATCTTACTTGAGCAAAAAGTAGATCTCGTTGTTTGTGCAGGATATCTTAAAATTATTGACCAAACACTTTTAGATGCTTATGGTGGCCGTATTATTAATATCCATCCATCACTTTTACCTAAATTTGGTGGTATGGGATACTATGGTATTCATGTGCATGAAGCTGTTATTGCTGCTGGAGAAAAGGAAAGCGGCGCAACAGTGCATTATATTGACGCTGGCGTAGATACAGGAGAAATCATTCTTCAAAAGAAACTTGCTGTGCTACCAGAAGATACACCAGAAAGTTTACAACAACGTATTTTAAATCAAATTGAACACCACATTTTCGTGGAAGCTATTCAAAAATTAGAAGGGAGTCAAATTCCTATGAAAATTTTAGTTGTTGGAAATGGCGGAAGAGAATCTGCCATTGCCCATACTGTTAAAAGATTCCACAAGGATGCACAGATCTTTGTGGCACCAGGAAATGGTGGTACTGAAGAAGCATTTACAAACGTTGCTATTAGTGCAAGTAATATCGATGCTTTAGCAGAGTTTGCAAAAAAAGAAAACATTGATTTAACAATTGTTGGTCCTGAAGTGCCATTAGTAATGGGAATTGTAGATAAATTTAATAGCTTAGGTCTTAGAGCATTTGGTCCTAATAAACAATGTGCAGAATTTGAAGGCAGCAAACGTTTTACAAAAGAGTTCTTAATGCGTAACGACATTCCTACTGCTAAATACGCAAGCTTTACAAAGCAGCAAGTTGAAGAATGTGTGGCAGTTATGAAAACATTTAACTTACCAGTTGTCGTAAAAGCGGACGGACTTGCAGCTGGTAAAGGGGTACTCATTTGTGAAAGCTACGAAGATGCAGAAGAAGGCATTCGTGAAATCTTCTCAGGTAAATTTGAAGGTGCTGGCGATGTCATCGTTCTTGAAGAATTCCTTACAGGCATCGAAGCATCACTACTTTGCTTCGTAGATGGCAAAACTATCGTACCAATGGAAACAGCTAGAGATTACAAACGTGCTTTAGATAATGACAAAGGTTTAAATACAGGTGGTATGGGTGGTTTCTCACCAAACCCAATTATCACACCAGAAGTTAAAGCTAACATTGAAAGTCGTATTTTAAAACCAATTATCGACGGTTTCCAAAAAGAAAAATTAGATTTCAAAGGTGTATTATTCATCGGTCTTATGATTGAAGGGAATGACCCTAAAGTCTTAGAATTCAACGTACGTTTCGGCGATCCAGAAACACAAAGCGTGCTCCCAAGACTTAAAACAGACCTTGTAGAAATCATGAATGCATGTATTGATGGTAAACTTGCTGATGTCAACATCGAGTGGGATGCAAGACAAAGTATGACACTTGTACTTGCAAGCAAAGGTTACCCAGAATCATCTCACAAAGGTGATATCATTACAGGCCTTGATACATTAAATGAAGAAACATACCTCTTCCATGCAGGCACTAAAAAAGTAGATGGCACAATCCAAACAGACGGCGGTAGAGTACTTGCCATCACAAGCCTTGCAGATACATTAGAAGAAGCAAGAGCAAAAACATATGCCGAAGCTAAGAAAGTAAGCTTCGATGGCATGCAATATAGAACAGATATAGCTAAATAGAAGAAATGACAAAAACAACTTATAAATATTGAAGAAATATTTATAAGTTGTTTTTAATTATAGAGATAAATACAGTAGTAGAGATAAAGAGAGTGTGAGGAGAGCCTATGATAACAAACATAGCACCAGTCATATCGACTACAATATCATCATCCAGTAAATGGTCATTAGAACAAGTTTGTTATGTCATTACTATAATAGGAATAATGGCAGCTACTGTAGAGTATATTGTCAACAATAAGGTTGAAGAAAATAAGATAAAGAATAATAGCAAGATGAGTATAGTAATATTGCTAGAATATATGTTTTTTGCAGGATTAAGTTATTTCATGTTAAGTGATGAAAGTTTGCTGGGAAATTTAAAGAATGTATTACACTTAGAAAATGAATGGGTAGTTATAATAATAAAAGTAATAGTAATAACAATAATACCGATTTTGATTTTGGTTGCGTATTATTACATTATTATACAAGATAAAATCAAGTGCTACTTATTAAATAGTGAAGAAACGCGAGATTTTTCAATTTTACTAATAGCAATTACTCTTTTGATAGGTGTCATAATGGGAGCATATAATATGACTATATGGAAAATACTAAAATCTCAGCTAGAAGCAATTGTTTGTATCACTGTAATAAATTTGCTATGTGTGGTTTGTTTACGGACAGGAGGTCAAATAATTACAGAAGCATCAAGAATTACTGAGATTATTGGATTAACAGATGATTTACCGCTTTCTATACAACCCTATATTATAAATAGCGTAACTAAAGGCAAAATGATAATAGGCAATGTGTGGATGGAGGAGTGTGGTTTTCTATATATTCGCTTATTAGATAGACGAGAAATTAAAGTAAACAGTGATTATATTACTTTTATTGAAAAATGTTCGATTAAAAATGAGATAAAAGCATTAAAAGAAGAAATGTTAGTTATAGCAAATAAGGTGCAGAATAAAGTACAACTAATAGATAGACTTGAAGTGTTAAAACAGATGTTAGCATATGCCAATACAGAAGATGTAGTAAAGAAAGATGTTAAAAATAAAGATATTGAAATAGCATTAGGTAAGTTTAAGAATTGTTTTGCTCAAAGTTTTAAGTGTGAAAATGAAGTAGATAAGAAACTTAAAGAATGTGCCCATTATTTAGATAAAATTATCGAATGCTTTAAAGAAGAGTATAAGTTACCTGAGTATAAAAAACGAAGCCTTAAGTAACTAAATAATAAATAAGGTAGAAAAGTAGTATTAAAAAAGCCTCGCAAGTTTTCACAGCTCAGCGAGACTTTTTCTTTTGAACCATAAAGTATTGCCTCTTCCTTCATTAGCCCAAGAGGCAAGAAGTAAGGAGCTAACCTAGCGAAACATACCTGCATCGTAAATTTGATATTCCACGCGGTGTAAATATAGTGATTTACCATCGATTGTAAGTCTTGTCATTTTAGGCAGATTTTCTGGAACTTCTACAGAAACACGATTACCTTGATAAACAGCTAGTGGTGTGCCAAGTTGTGAATTGATCACCACGATTTTAGATTTACCAATAGCGTTTCCTAATTTGTTAATGAGTTTATCTAGTGGAATGAAGCCACCATTCCCATTAATATTCATATTGATATTGTTTGTAGTATTTGCGATGTTTTCCATAGAGGTATTGGCATTATCATAGCTATAAAGCTTTTCAAGTCCGCGTTCTTCAAAGACGAGGGTGCTGCCTACATGAAGCATTTGATAACCATCTAAAGTGATTTCTAGCACCTCGCTATCATATTTAGAGATTTTATTGCCTTCTGAGTCATAAGTAGCTTTACCTGCATATTGTCCAATGCTAATGTGATTTCCAGTAAGTGTGGAGGTAGGTACACCAAAGTCATTATAAACAGTAGCAGTGAAGCTTTCCCCTATAAGTTGTCCTTTTTTTCCTTTAAACCAGTGCTCTAAAGCCGCACAGCCAGTAAATAAGCTGGTAACGAGTGTGAGAAGAACTAAGAAACACAGTGTTCTTTTACAAGTTAATCTTTTCATTTTAATCCCCTTTCTAAAACATATGAGATATTATAACATATTCATTAGAAGAAATAAGGAAATTTCTAGTAATGTAAATAAAAAGACCTATCAAATACATAGTTAGTATGGTTTGATAGGTCTTTTCACATGCACCAGTTTATGGGTGATTTTTATTTTATGTAAGATGAAGCATATTATTATGCAAATAATTTATATACAGTAGGTGTTCGGCCCTTATAGCGTGTAAGTAAGCTAATATTAGAGCGCGAAACGCCGAAAAGCTCAGCTAAGTCATTTTGACTTAAGCTAGTTTTATTAAATTGATTATTGCCCGCCTTGCCTTGATAAAGCTGTCTAATTTCCGCTACTTCTAAGTCTGAAAGTTTTGCACTTCCTTTGTGACATTCACCATGAATGAGCTCGTGACGTGGTTTGGCGATTAAGTCTTGTAAGGTGAAGTTGATATAATCACCTGTTATACATGAAACGCATAGATTTTTATCTTCGTAGTCAAATTCAGGGTGAAAAGCCCAGTAAACGAGACGACTTAAATTATAATGTTTAGGTTTGGTACCCACCAGAGTAATTTTGACCTCAGCATGTCCCTTGTGAATATAGGGCTTAAGTACCTTGCCAGTCTTACCTATAATTTTACCATTTTCATAAATTGTGTAACCATTCATTTCTACAAAATGCATTGTTAGGACCTCCTTATGAAATATGTATTCTTATGTTTAGAATACGCCTAAAATCTAGAAAGGTCTAGCAAAAAATGGGTTTATTAA
>CALGWE010000712.1:0-26006 GCA_937935915.1 uncultured Clostridia bacterium | reverse complement strand
TCGTTTATCCACAGTAAAAAATATATTTATTCAGCCTGTGGCTGAACAGTTACAAAATTTTTTATATAATCTGAAAACAAAGCTAAACTTTAGGTCTTGTTGTATAACATAAAAATAAGTTTGAGTGCTATAAATTCAAAATTCTAATAAAATAAACAATTCTAATCAAAATGGTTTACATTTAAGGTAGATAATTATAAAATAATAATTACACGTTATTATAATAATTTAAAAAGCTCTAGGAATTTTTTTAAAAGCATGTGTATGAAGTTGGAATTAATGGGGGTGTAACGAAAGATTTAGTAATTTAGTACGGTAATAATGTAGCAAAAGATAGAGAAGTAATAACAGAATTGGGGTTTGTAATTCACTAAAAATAAGTAGGTAAATTACATATGAATAGATATATTACAGGAAGATTTATTTTAATAGAACAAGATGACATTTTAGAAGAAACATATAAGGAGGGACATTAGAAAATGTTCCTCTTTTTATGTAATATCTATAAGACAGGTGTTCTAAAAGCATAAAGTAAAATAAAAAGCATAAAAATGTAAAAAGGCATAGTTTGTAAATTAAGGAGAATAGCATATGAGAATAGTTAATTTAACACAAAGTAGATCATGGTACTCAGATATTGAACTTATCAAAGTAGAAGGTGAATCTATATTTTATGCCGTACAAGTTAAGGAGAGGAAAAAATACTTTTATGAAGTAAGGAAAAGGGAGATAAGTGATAAAGAAGATAAGATTATATGGAGATATAAATTAGATGAAGATGCATTTTATATGCAACGTTCTTATATCTACAAAAATCAATTAATTCTCTTTAAACTAAATTTACGAGGGCAATTAGGTGTTGTAATATTAGAAAAATCAACAGGAAAGTTAATAAAGGCAATTAATATTGAGATAGGTGAGATAGAAGCAGAGCAGATTATTGCAATTAATGAAAGATACTTCTTTGTGAGCGGAGAAAATAAGAAAGAAGAAGATGTTTTTTATTTATGCGATGTTGAAGAAGGTATGAGCTATGAAGTTACAGAGTCTAAATTAACTAAAGGACTTTCAGTTATTCATGGTTTAACAAGATATATTCCTTGCTTTACACATGATGGGGATGAGTGGGTAGTATTTAATGAATGTTATATGGAAGATTATGAGTATGAAGAAATATATGATATCATTGAAGCCAAGAAATTAGAGGCTAGTAAGGTACATGAAATAGAGGGGCTATATGTCATTTCATTAAAACAATTAGTAGAGGGTATTAAACAAAAAGAAGACAACATACCATTTGAAGAAATAAAAAAACGTTGGTGTGATGGTTGGGTACGTTATTTAGGTATAAAAGATGGGTATATTTATTATAGAGAGAAGGATTTTAAAACGCAGATAGAAACAATTTATGCTGTAGATACTAAGAATTTAGAAGAAGAAGGGGTTTGTCAGATAAACCATAAAGAACTTCAAGGCGTATTAAGATATGATATCAATCAAATTTACGAAGATATTAAGGTAAATGGTAAACGCATCATTAAGGGACATTATGGTTTAGAAGGAGAAATTGAAATTCCAGCTAACCAACATCTAGAATTTGGTGCTTATATAGAATCACGATATGTTGTGACTTCTTGGTGGTGGGAAAATGAAACCAATGGTATATATATGTACAAAGAATTTGTAGGTATCCAAGATCAGAATGAACCTAATGGTGGCGAAGTCACTATTTATGAAGGTCAATATCATGTACAAGATAATACAGTTTTAATATACTAGAGAGTAGAAAATATAAGAGGGCGCCCATAAATTAAGCAGAGGCGCTCTTTTATTGATGGAATGAGATATAAGAGGTATGGGATACAAAGGAGGAATAGGGATGGAATTGATACCAGCTAAAACGATTGTAACTAGGTGTAAGGGAAATGATTGGTTCGGCATAGATTATAAGATGAATATATATAAGGGCTGTAGTCATGGGTGCATTTATTGTGATAGTAGAAGTAGTTGTTATGGTGTAGAAAACTTTGATGTTGTTAAAGCGAAAAAGGATGCGCTTCAAATAATTAGAAGAGAGCTAAGAGGTAAAATCAAAAGTGGTGTAATAGGAACTGGGTCTATGTCAGATCCATATAATCCAATGGAGGCTAAGTATGGTTTAACAAGGAGTGGATTAGAGCTCATTGCACAATATGGCTTCGGTGTAGCTATAGCTACTAAAAGCCCACTTGTAACACGTGATATAGATATACTAAAGGAGATAAAAAGAAATAATCCCGTACTTGTAAAGATGACAATAACAACCTGTGATGACACATTAAGTAAGATTGTAGAGCCGCATGTGGCACCAACTTCTGAAAGGTTTAAAGCGATTCAGACTTTATCAGAAGCAGGTATTACTTGTGGGTTATTATTAATGCCAGTATTACCTTTTATTGAAGATAATGAAAGAAATATAAAAGAAATTGTACGACAGGCTGCTTTAAATGGGGCAAGATTTATATATCCAGCTATAGGAATGACACTTAGGGATAATCAAAGAGAATATTATTTTGAAGCATTAGATAAACATTTTCCAGGACTTCAACAAAAGTATATTGAGAACTTTGGAAATAGCTATGAATGTACAAGTATAGAAATAAAAAAACTGTGGCAAGTATTTACCACAGAATGTAAAAAGTATGGTCTCATTTATAAGATGAAAGATATCATTAATTTATATCAATCATCTTATAAAGTTGAGCAACTATCATTATTTTAAGATTGGTTAGTATCTTAAAGGTTGTTATCTTATAGATTAATATCTTTTTTTAGAGTGCTTTTTCTTATGTACGTTATTAGGGATAAGATCGATACGGCGTCTATAAAATGGATATAAAAAAGCAACACCACTACTTCCTGGCCAGCATAAATCTAATATGATATGACTAAGCATACCAATCCCTAAACCTAAACCAAATAGATTAAGTTGCGCTAAGGAAAAGAGTAGGACAAGTAAGATAACGAAGAATACTGAATGTGTTAAACTACGATGTCCAAAGTTACGATAAAGTGGTTTGCTGATAAAAAGAACATGGCGTCCTAATATACTATTTGGATGATCAATGTCAGGCAGCAAACTTCCTAATAAAATACTTACACCTAGTATTAAAATGTTAAGAGGTGTACGTGCAATTGCAAGGGTAGGGGCTAAGAAAATGATTAAAATAAGTGCAGTAACGCCACCCCCACGTAAATGACCTTTATAACCTGCCATAATGTGATACTCCTTTGATTTAAAAATATAGTATATTATGAGATAAAAATTATGATAAAGCAAGAAAAATGTCGTTTTGGTGTTTGTTGAAAGAAAGTTTAAAATCATATACTATAAAGGTAATGATTATTAATGGGGGAAGAAGGAGAAAGTTACATGGGTAATCCATTACAAAGATTTTTTAAAAAGATATTTACAGGTACACAAAAGAAAGAAGAAAAATTAGATGTACTAGCTCATGAAGAAGAAAAAAGTGTACTAGCACCAGTAGAGGAAGAAGCTTCAGTAGCTGCGCAAGTTGTAGTAGAAGAAACAAGTGCGAATATAGAAGAAAAACAAGAAGTGATTCAAGAAGAAAATAGCTTGAAAATAACTGATTATATAGCAGTAGAAGATGCAAAGATAGAATTTGAAGCAGAAGCTGGGTTAATTGAGAGAACATTAGAAGAGTATATAGCAGCTAAAGTTTATGAAGAGAAGCTTATTAAGGAGTTACAAAAACAAGGTATTACAAAAACAAGTCAAATTAGCAGTGGTGTAGTAGCTTTTATGTTAGACTATGCTGGCATGACTGAAAGTAAGATAAAAAATTTACTTAAGAAGTTTAAAGGCTACGTGTATTTCAAAGCTGTAGAGAAGCTTTTTACAAAAGAAGAATGGGATGCACTAGAAAGTACATTGGATTGGCACATTATGATTAATGTGCAGCCTATGTATAGCACTGTGAAGATTAAGGATGTATTTAAAGATGTGTATTTCGAACCATTATGTAAGCTTGCTAAGATTAAAGAAATTAGTGAATTAGGACAGATTACAACATCATTTTTAGTAAGTTATAAAAACTATACAGGTGTAGGCGAAAAGAAATATAAAAAGACATTAGATATATTAGCACAGTATGCCGTGAAAGACTGTAGCTTTGAGTGTGTAGGAATTATGCAAAAAGAAGGTATAGTAGACACAGACTATGAGATTTGCATTGCACCAAAGCTTTACGAGGTATTTCAGAACTATAATTTAGCACAAGTTAGTATGCTTTATGGTGAAGTTGTAGCGAATGGCATCAAGAAGCTGAAGCTTAAGAATCTTCAAGGCAAAAGCATGAATGAAGTAAGTAACCGAGTATATAGACCAGTTTTAGAAGAAACGATTCAAAAGTTAAATGAAGTAGTGATGCCAAGTGTTGCCTTTGAAGCCTTTGAAGAAGCACAAGGATTAGAGATATTAAAGTTACGCTATATAGAAAGCTGCACATTAGAAGAAACAGCCAGTAAGATAGGATTATCTTTAGAAGAAACAAGTAAATTACAAATAAGAACGGTAGAGCAGCTTACAGATATTATGCGTAGTAGTAAGTTAGTAGAGATTTTAAGCTTCTTAAACAAAGGAGATGACCATATTGCCTTTAATATAATTGAAGGTGTTTTGGGTGAGAAGAACGGTTATATTATAGATTTAATTAAACATAATGCCTTCCATGATTTAAGTTATCATCCTATTTTCGACATGGTATTTCTTCACGAAGTAGTAGGTGAGGAAGAAGTAATGGAAGATTTAAGAGAAGTACTGCCAGAGGTATTTCTATTAAATGAGTACAAAGAGAAGATTCATGAAGCTATTACAAATATAGGGATAAAAAAATATGGTAAAGATGTAATTAACAATTTGCTTGAAGCTATGGGATATCATGCGAGTGGTAAGTTATATAGTAAAAAAGAAATCACAAGTACATATATTTTAGAAACGATTTTTAAAGCTAAGGTTAGAAAACCTTTATATTTAGATGAAGAAGCAATAGAAAATTTAAACGCTGAAGCACAAAAAATGTATAATTATGCCCTGGGAAATAGTTTAATGGCAGTAGAGCAAATTATTAAGCAGATTGAAGACATTTTATGTGTTGGAAGCAATACATATTTACATAGTAGTCGCGTAAAATGTAAAAAAGAAGTTTTAGAAGAAATCAATGCATACTTAACAAAAGCTAGTGAAACAGCTTGTGAAATCAATACCAATGATTTATATGATGTATTTAAAGGAAAGTTAAAAGGAACAAGTATTAAGGACCAATATGGGTTATACAATATAATTTTCTATTACTTTAAAGACCAGTATAAAAGAGATAACGATGGTGGTTTAAACATTATCTTGAGAGAAAATAAAAAGTCATATGATGACTTAAATGGACTTTCAGTAGTCGCACCAAGATTACAGCAGCTGATTAATAAGTATATGGATCAAGGATACATTAAAGTTGAGCACTTCTTCGAAGCAATGAAGAAGGAAGATAATTTAAAAGCTTTTCTAGAGGCCAATCAATTAGAGCCTGGTGAGGACATTGGAAAGATGTTAATGCATATTGATGATACTTTATTAGGCGATGAGTCTTTCTTATATCGTAAAAATGGGCCTTATCAAAGCATAGAGGAAATCGAGGCAGTAGAAATCGTATAAAAATATAGTAGGTATAGTTTATGGATAGGCGTATAATAAGGTTATATAAGAAATACAAACGACATATAAAGAGATAGATATTTCTATAAAAGGTGGGGAAACCGATGAAAGTAGTACCGTTTAATAGACCAAAAAGTGTATGGCAAATAATTAACGAATGTACGACATCAGGTATACTAAATCAACAAAAAATCGAAGAAATATTAAATCCTGTAGAAGATGGGGGAATACGTGTTTCTTCCGCATTAATAGATATTCTTTATAATGATGGGACAGAGCAAAGTGAGTGTGAAGCTAAGGGTATTTGTAATCTAATAGGGCAGATTAGAGAAGGGCAACTAACGGAATATAGACTTATACAAAAGAAGCTTAAGCAAATGGAAATAAGGGCTTTAGGGCTTATTGGCATTTTAGATAAGTATTTAACTGAAAAATGTTTGTCTCAAGATATTTACCAGCTTTTTAAAAAAATCTTATTTGAGACCTCAGACAAAGAGCTTTTTAAGTTAGCAATTCAAGTGACTTGTATAAGTCCATGGTGTGAAGAGCTTATTCCCACCTATGAAATTATTGGACAAGGTGAGGAATTTTCACGCTATATTGCCTTCGCCTTTAGTAAATGGATTAAGCAAAAGCCTTTTCAAGAAGCTGCTTTTAAAGTATTAGACTTAAGTGTAGATTGGGGTGCTGTTTACTTTACAGAAATGTTATTACAACAAAAGGAACTATTAGAAAATAAACAGTACCAACGTGATATCCTGATAGGTGGGTTAAAGCATAATAGTATACAAATGGAGATTAATATAGAGGTTGCTACTACATTAGACTTACCACAATTATTTGAGATGAGTTTAGAAGACTATGAGTTATGTACATATTTGATTATGCTTTATAATTCATTATTCTATGATACCATGCCTGATGGTGGAATATGTGAAGTGTTAGATAATAGTGTAATGTATATAGAATGGTATTTAGATTACTTAGAAAAAGTTAAATTCGACACTTTAAAGCTATTAGGGGCTAAAGATATGATTGAGTTTATAAAACATAGCGAAACTCAGGATCTTATAATTGAGTTTTATGATGAAATGACTTATGAACATCTAAAAAGTCGCGCTAATAAACTTTGGCAAGAGACCTATAGTATCGAACTTATACGCAAATCATTAAAAGAAGGCGTTAGTTGTTATGCGTGGTGTAGATTTATCAAGAAAAATCATCTTAGTGAATTAGTAGAAGAGTGTAGAAAACTATATGATGAGAATAGCATGATTAACTGGCTTATAGAGGATATCCTTATTGAGATGGGAGATGTGGTGACACAATATCATATTTATGAGTTATTGAAGAAGCATGTTAATACTGAAGAAAGATTAAAAGCAGCTTACTCATATATTAATATTGCAAGAGATATGTTCAGTCAGGAAAATAGCATTATTAATACGATTAAAGTATTAGAAAAATTGCCTTTTGAAGAGGTTATAGACTTTAATATGCAGCTTTTAGAGGATTATAATCCACAAGTAAGGAGTAATGCCATTAATGCATTAAAACAACGTAGTGAAGAAGAATTAAAGCAGCAGTATAGCTTAATAGAAAAGATTATAGAGCGTTTAGGCGATGGCCCGTTTTATATTCGAAATGCTGCGTTACAGCTATGTAAGAATAAAAATATTAAAATTTCTAAAGCACAGGCCAAGGCTATTGAAATTGCTTGGCAAAAAAGAACTGATGGGAATAGTGATGAATTTATAAAGAGCTTTATGAGTATTCAAGAAACACCTATTAACATTGTCCCAGTACATAAAAAGTAAAAGATTAGAGAGTCAAACTAAAAGTTAATTTTGGGGTGGCTCTTTTTATATTCTGCTGAAGATATGACATATAAATTTTATAGAGTTAGTATATAATGAGATAGAAGAAAACATTTGTATGGACTAATGATAAGCACTATAAAATGAGGCTGAGCATTAAAGGTTATACAGGATATTGATATAAGAAGTAGAAATGAGGAAGATAAGTATGATGACAGAATTTAATATAGATAGGTTTTTAATAAAATACCCATATGCTATGAAGATGATTGAGGAAAATAATATTGATATAGAAAACTTAAAAGCTATTTATAAAGATTACATTATGCATATGGATGCTTATCAAAATCATGGAGATTTCATAGCCAATATTTTACGTTCACAAGAGAGTATTCATACAGTGAAATCTAGAATGAAAGATCCAGATGGGCTTATTGAGAAAGTGATTCGTAAGACAGAAGATAGAAGAGTAAAGTATGGTGAGGATTTTCAGTTTACTGTAGATAATTATAAAGATGAGATTAACGACTTAATCGGTATAAGGGTCATTCATATTTTTAAAGAGCAATGGCGAGAAATTCATGAGTATATTGTGAACACTTGGAAGGTAATAGAAATTACAGCTAATGTAAGAGAAGGGGATAATGTAGAGGTATTTAACAATTTAAATATTGAAGTACGATCAAGAGCATCAGGATATCGCTCTGTACATTATCTCGTAGAGTTCTATCCGACTAATCGCCGTGTAATTGCAGAGATTCAAGTGAGAACGATTTTTGAAGAAGGCTATGGGGAGATTGACCATAGATTAAGATATTCGCATATAGAAATTCCAGAGATATTAAAGTCTAATCTATTACTCTTTAATCGTATTATTGGGAGTGCAGATGAAATGGCCTCACTGATTAATACATTAAGTAAAGAGTGGTGCGAAAAAGAGAGAGATTATCAAAAGATTATTGCCAAGCAACAAGCAGAGATTGATAAGCTTAAGACTCAAATAAAAAAATAAGATATAAAACATTATTACCCTACATATAATGGAAAAGAAAATCTTGTAAGGGGGTATTTTATGTTAATAGCTATCACTTCAGATGGACGAAGTGTCTCAAGAGAATATGGAACAACAAAGGCATTTGAGGTATTTGATGTACAAGGAGGTAAGTTGGGTAAACGAATGCTTATAGATACTTCAGCAGGTGTATCCGAGAACGACTTATCATATATCTTACAAAATGAAGGTGTTGAGACATTAATATGTGGTTCAATTAAATCTGAACAACAAAGAGAACTAGAAAAATATCGAATCAAGGTTATAACGGGAGCCAAAGGTAATACAAGGAACATTTTAGCAGCATATTTAAAAAATGAAAAAATAAGATAACGATATATGGAACCTAAAGAGGTGTTACAAAATTTAACTTTGTAGCACCTCTTTTACAATTATATTTATAAATAATCGCTTTAGTAGGGAAACTAATAATGTGCAAATTATATTATTAGAAGTAGTAAGGAGCGAGTTGAATGAGTGGACGTTATGATATAGTCATTATTGGAAGTGGTCCAGCAGGATTATCAGCTGCAATAAATGCTAAAATCCGTAATCAGAAGTTTATTATATTTGGGAATAAGAGGCTTAGTCAGAAGCTAGAAAAGGCACATCAAATCGATAATTATCTAGGACTACCAGCTATAAGTGGTAAGGCAATGCAGTCGGCATTTATGGAACATATGGAACGCATGGATATTGAGATTACAGAGCAAAAGGTTACTAATGTTTATCAGATGGGAGATTACTTCGTTGTAATGGCTAATAATGAAATGTATGAAACAGAGACTGTAATATTAGCAACTGGAATACAAGCAGGTAAACTATTAGAAGGAGAAGAAGCCTATCTTGGACGTGGCGTAAGCTATTGCGCAACTTGTGACGGGGCACTATATCGTGATAAAATTGTAACAGTTATTGCCTATGATAAACGAGAAGAAGAAGAGGCTGATTTCTTAGCTGGTTTAGCGGCTAAGGTTTATTATGTACCAATGTATAAAGAAACTGTAGATGTAGCAGAAAACATAGAAATAGTGAGAGATAGACCTGTAGCTGTTGTTGGAGAAAACTTAGTTAAGAAATTAGTGTTAAAGGATCAAGAACTAGAAACAGACGGGGTTTTTATATTAAGAGCTAATATTAGTCCAAGTACCTTATTACCAGGAATAGAATTAGAAGAACAACATATAAAAGTAGATCGTATGATGAAAACAAGTATTCCTGGTTGCTTCGCAGCTGGTGATATTATAGGTAGACCTTATCAGTATATTAAGGCAGCAGGAGAGGGAAATATTGCGGCACTTTCAGCGGCTAGTTATGCAGATAGCAAAAAGAAAAAAGATAAGGCATAAAGAGAATCAGATATAAAGGAGAAAATGATGAAAGTAGTAAAGAGTAAGGAATTCAATGATGAAATTGCACAAGGGGTTGTGTTAGTAGACTTTTTCGCAAATTGGTGTCAGCCATGTAAAGCATTAAATACAGTTTTAGAAGAATTAGAAAAAGAAATGGGGGATAAAATCAAAATTATCAAAGTGGATATTGATAAGACAATGGATTTAGCACAAAAAAATCGTGTCATTACATTACCAACTATGATTATTTTCAAAGATGGTGAAGCAGTAGAAACAATGATTGGATTTAATCCTAAAGATAAAATAGAAGCACAATTAGCTATGTACTTATAGAGTAAAGCTAATGTAATTATCTTGATAGTAAGTATAGAGGTTAATGTATTTATAGTATTAATATACTTGTATGTAAAAGCTAAGAGGGTGTTTAATAGACACCCTCTTTTTGTGTGGTGGGATTAGATGAGACTGGCGTCTAGAGGGAGGGTGATTTGTGGCGCAAAGTTTGGGGAGAGAGCATAAGTAATGATGGATTTGGCAAAGTGGCGGACTTCTATGTGGGACCAGATTTCTGTGAGACGGCTGGTACAGACAAGAAGTTTGCCTTGTCCTACATTGGCTTCGTATAAAATACCTAGGTTGTGATTACGCTCAAAGTTATCAATCATCTGAACAATTGGGCGAATATAGGTTGAGGTGTCATCGAGGATCTTACAATCTGAATGTGTAATAAGATGATACCAACAAGGTGTAGTGTAAGGCTTTGATGGGAAATCTGTAAGTGCCGGGTGTTCGTTTTGGATAAGAAGTCCCATGGTACCAATAGGGAGAGGTTTATTAACAGATTCAGAAATAGAGCGAAACATTGGATAACACCAAAAATCTGTGCAGTAAGTGCCAGGAATAGCATGGGTAAGTTTATCTGGTAGCAAAAGTACACGTTTCCCTTGCTGTAGAAGTTCATTTGCCTTAGCAAAATTGTGGGTAATGTGGAGGGATTGACCCTCGCCGTGGATAACTTCATTAAGTTCAAATTCTAAATGGGGATAAACTATAATTTCATAGCTATTTGTAATAGGTTCTAAACTAGATGTAGATGACATTGTAAGTGTAAAGACTATTGGTGTTGGGACTGAAACCTCAGGGAGTGTACATTTAACTTCGCCAATATCTACAAGGCCATAAGCATTTGGTGAAACCGTTAGAGTGCCTTGATTTAAAACTTCATGAGATGAAGTAAGTTGCCAATGAATGACTTGAGGAGCTTGCTGAGCATTAGGATGGGCTAAGGCACAGGTAGAAAAGCTATCACTATAGTTAGCAAGCTGAACTTTGCTTGTAAATAGATCACCAGCTTCGTAAATATAAGTGCCAAAGTCTCCAAGTAATACGGTATCCCCACAAAAATGGCGCCAGTCTTTAGCTGAGATAAGACCTTTGGAATCCATGAAAGCATCTAAAATGCCAACGAGGGCAGTACCTTGGCCACTGAAATCCTGTAAGTCTAAAAGTTGAAAACCAGCCAGATGTTTAGAACGAAGAGCAGTTTCAATTTCTTCTTTATAACAAGCCACTGCAAGGGCACCAGAGCATTTGAAGTAAAGAGGTGCTAAATATAAAAGGCCTTTTTCCTCAAGTCGTCTGCGAAAGACTTCCAGATTCTTAGCCTTAATAGAGCCTGTGTATTTTGGGGTTTCATCAAAGTTAGGGAAAGTTTCATATTGTCCTACCTCATGAGAAATAACAGGAATCTGTGGAAGTAGGGCATCATTAATTTCAGAGAGTGAAACCGTCTTAACACCAGTACCATATTGAATTTCTATAGTTTGCTTGTTGGAAGATGAACAAGCTATCATCTCGGTAGGACGAATGGCTTCATCAAAGCTATAATGCGTACTAGGTGGCATGGTTTGGAGAATGCCTTGAGGTGCATCACACATTGCATAAGAACCTCTCAAGAGACGATCATGGCTAAAACGGACACCACTAAAGAAATCATCATTTTCTAGAATGCAAGGTGAAAATTGAAAGTTATTAGAGCCTTGTACATAGAGATGGCGACAGTCAAAGGCCTTATAATCTCCTAAAATTTTATTTAAAATAGCCTGACTACCCCAAAGCTCATTACCTAAAGACATCATAACGAAAGAAGGGTGATTGCCAAAATGACGTAATATCCTAAAACCTTCTTCAATGAGATAATCTTGTTCGGCTTGATTATGATTTTTCTCCCCAGGTGCAGTAATTGTTCCCCAGAAAGGTAATTCAGGTTGCATATAAATCCCTAATCTATCAGCAGCTTCAAAAGCGGCTTCTGGTGGGCAACAGGTATGGAAACGGTAGTGATTAATACCATAAGATTTAGCTATGCCTAGTATATGTAGCCAAGAATCTAAGTCAGTAGGTGCGAAACCTGTAAGTGGGAAAATAAGTCCGTCATGCTTACCACGTAAAAAGATAGGGTGGTTATTAATTGTGAAGTAATCTGGTGTGCCTTTAAAATCACGAAGTCCAAAGGTAAGTTCGTGTTGATCTAAAAGAATATCATTATGTGTACATTTTAAAATAAGTTTATAGAGATTAGGGTGATGCTCGTCCCAAAGCAGTGCCTTATCACCTAAAGCATAAGTAATTTCAAAGGAAGACTCACAAATGGTGTAGCGCATAGGCGTCACATGATGCAGCTTATCACTATTAAAGCTCTCAGCTTCTATGTGTAATGTAGTAGGAGCTGGATTTTCAAATTGCCCTTTGATCGTAACAGTACAGTCTTGCGCATTTGGGAAAAGCATAATATCTTTTAAAAGGCTTTTGTTAAAGAAAAGTAATTCAATCTTGCCAGTAATGCCATTCCAGTTGGTTTGGGTATCCTCTGAAGTAAGGTGTCCCCCTTTAGTTGGGTAATTTGTATTATCAACACAAATAGTAAGTGTATGTTTACCAGGTGTGAGGGTGGAGGTTACTTCATAAATATGAGGCGTACATAAGCTATTTTGCATCCCAATGAGCATATCATCAATCCAGAGTTTAGTAACACGGGTACGCTCCAAAAATAAAAAAATATACTTATACCAACAATTGATATAAGTATATTATTTAAAACACATAATAACTACGCTAATAAATAGACATTAATTTTCTATCATTTTAAGGATTGCATCTACAGTAATGCGTTGTTGCTCCTCGGCAGAAATAGTTGCTGGGCTATCACCTGATTGAACACCGTAATTACCAAATTTAGCATGATTACCACCGTCAATGACTATTTCTGTAAATGCCTCGTCTGGAAGAAGTGAAGTTGATTGCTCATAAGACGCCATATTGAGTACCGTATCATTGCTGCCATAGAGAGAAAGTACTTTAAAATCATGACTTGATAAATCTTTATTTGGGTAAGAAGCTAAGAAAGCAATCCCTTCAAAGCGCTCTGGATTATTCAGGGCATAATTGGCGGCCATAACCCCACCTAAAGAATGGCCACCAATATACCAATTTTGGATATTTGGATAGTGGGCCATGATTTGATGAGCAGCATTACTCTTTAAGATAGCCATATTTAAAGGCATTTTGGCGATGAAACTAGGAATGCCTTTAGATGAAAGTTCCATCATAAGTGGGGCATAGGCGTCAGCATTAACTAATGCACCAGGGTATAAAATAAAGGCAGAATCTGCTTTTTTATTAGCAGGCATAAAGGCATAATAATTAGAAGTAGCAGTGACAGTTACTTCAGATGTACTATTTAAGTTAGTGCGTGCTAATTGGTCGCCAGGATAAAAAAGACCATTAATCCAGAAGATAAGGCCAAATAATATAGTTAATATAAGCACCAAAAAGGTTGCTGTTTTTTTATGAATTTTCATAGATGTATCCTTTCACTAAATTTAAGTCTAATATATTTTACCAGAAATAAGGAGAATGTATGATAAATACCATAATAAAAACATAAATAACTAGTAAAATAATTGTAGGATTAAGAGAAATGAGGTGGCAACTTGAGTGTACTAGAAGATATTCGGTTTGAAAGAAGCTTACCACGAGAAAATAAGGCACAAATCTTAAGCAAAGTAGATGAGTTTATACGCGCTTGGGAAAGTAATGTAGGTGCCAATGAATTGAATCGTAGATTTAGTGTGAAGAAGGTTTATGGGGATACAATCTTAAAAGAAGTCTGGAAGTTTAAGGTGAGTGATGGGTGTCGTATACTTTTCACCAAAGCTAAAGATTTAAATATACCATTAGAAGGTTATGAAGATGCTTTGATTTTACTTATGTATTGTAATCATGATGCGCAGATTACCAAGGCAAGAGCACTCAGTAAAGTAATCCCTAAGGTAGAACAAGTAGAAGATGGTGGAGAGGTAAGTCTAGAAGATTTAGAAGCAGATTTAGAAGCAGATAGAAGAGCAGCAACCTTGGACTATAATCCAGAAACATCTATCACAAGAGTGTTTAAACATATGCGAATTGAATCGCTTATTGATTTAGAAAGTTTGCAAGGCATATACTACCTTAATAAAAATCAAAGAGAATGTGTGAATGCAGATTATAGGCCACTTATATTATTTGGAAGTGCAGGAAGTGGCAAAACGACAATAGGTGTTTATAAATTAGTTGATTTGATTAAACAAAATCCAGGAATTAAGGTGGGTTACTATACGTATTCTAGTAAATTAAAGGAGTCTGCCGAGAAGATTTTTGAGACGGTACTTAAAAATGAATTAGAACCTAATGAAGTAGAAGAATATAAAAAACAAGTAGAATTCTTGGCTTTAAGAGATTGGCTTAAGGCTGAGGCTAAGACTGATTTTATGGTGCAGTACGATCAATTTAATGAAGAATTCTTTATACCAATGCGTCAAAACTTATCTATGAATCCAGCTTATAAAGATGTGATTTTAAACTTAACGGCATATGAAGCTTGGCGAGAAATAAGAGGACTAATTAAAGGCTATGCAGGAGATGATTGGGAGCCACAGTTTGAAGAAAATGGTCTCTTGCCAAAAGAACAATATATGCGATTAAGTAAGCAATATGGCTTTTATAAACCTGAGCAAAGTAAGGTGATATATGAGCTGGCCCTTAAATATGTGGCTTGGCAAAGGGAAAAAGGGATTTTAGATGAAAATGATTTATGTAGAAGATTACTCTTACAAGAGCAGACTACATATAGGAGCAACGCTTATGATTGGATTGTAATAGATGAGGTACAGGATTTAACGGAGCTTGAAATTTATCTTTTACAAACAAGGCTGCAGGAGATGGGCAACTTCCTTCTAAGCGGAGACTATCATCAAACCATTGCACCTACTTATTTTGATACAAAGCGCATTATGACTTTTTTAGAGCATTACAATTATCGTTATAAAGAAGATGCTAACCGTTTAGTTTTAACACATAATTATAGAAATCCTAAGCAGATTGTGGAACTAGCCAATAGGCTTGCGGCCTTAAGGCAACAAGTCTTTGGGAAGGATAAGCGCAATGACTATAGTGAAGAAGTAGCGATGTGCGAAGAAGTAGGAAATGTATATACTTTATGCCAAAATCGTGGGGAGAAGATCAAGCTTTTAAAGGCGGCAGTTCAAAAGGCTTATGCCTATATTGTAGTGCCTACTTTACGTGAAAAAGAAGAATTAGAGGAACTCTTAGAGAATAAGATTCGTATTTTTACAATTTATGAAGTTAAAGGACTTGAGAATAAATATATTGTTGGCGTAAACCTAATTAGTAGTTTTAAAAAACATTGGGAAGCATTTTATAACTATTATAAAATGGCACAAGAGCAGGAATTAAGGAGTGTAAGCAACCCATATTTTTATCGTTACATGTTGAATTTATTATATGTTACTTTAACCCGTGCTCAAGAAAACTTATGCTTTATAGAAGATGAAGTAACACCCAATTTTATGTCAGAACTTTTAAAGATCGATATGCAACATGAAACAGCATTTGATGAAGAAACATTCGATTTAAGCGAAGTATCTAGCGCAGAAGACTTTTATTTAGAAGCATTAAAGTTCGAAGCAGCAGAAGATTATAAAAGGGCTTTGGCACAATATGAAAAGTTGCGTATACCTAAAGCAAGACTGAGAGAGCACTTTTGCAAAGGAAAACTGGCTGAAGAAAGTGGCAGATTTCAGGAGGCTGCTTGGCATTTTGAAACAGCAAAAGAGTGGCAAGAAGCAGCTAAGGCTTATTATAAGATAAAATCATATACCAAGTATTTTGAGTGCTTTATAAAATGGGATGAGAAAAGATTCATGAAAGAAATCATATGTAATGAAGAGGTTTCATATGAGAAGGATATTAAACCCTATTTAACACTTTATCTTAAAGAGAAGATAGAAGTGTTATGTATGCAATATTATATAGAAAAGTTGCCTATGTATAGCGAAGATTATGAAGAAGCAGTTTTGTGGGGAGAAGAGATTAATAAGCAAGTAGACCAGGTAATAGCAGCATTGGAGGTAAAAGCGAATGGATGAAAAACAAGTAAAAGACAGTAAGATGGAAGAACTGATAAAAGGTATCCGTGAAAGTGAGCAAAAAAGTAAAACCTTAAGTGAAACACTTATGCAGTTTAGTGAGTCCTTTGAAAGACTTATGGCACAAATCCAAGATGTAGGCAAGTTAAAGGATTTTGAAACAAGTCATGAGAAGATTATAAGTTTAGAGGAAAATATTGCAGGCATCAAGGAAGACATAGAACTTATTAATACTGCCCAGATGGTAAGACTTAATGAGCTGGAAAGAGAATTTAATCATAAATTAGAAACTGATTTTAAAGAGACATTAAAGAAAGAATTAAAAGCAGAGATTTTACAAGGCATCGATCATATTGTAGAGAAGAAGTTTATTACTTATATGGAGAAAAACTTGATTATTGATAATAAGAAGTATAGCATTGATGCATCACGTAAATTAATTCATTTAAATTTACTAAATAAAGGAAATGAATTAGCCGAAAAAGATAGAATAGATAGTAACGGAGAAAACACTATAATTTACGAAAGTCCAATGATTATACAAGGTATATTAAAAGGATATGATGAAAAAGGGCAAGGTAGATTGCTTGTGTATTTAGAAAATGGGGAAGTGCACATGATATAAGAGTGAACTAATGTTCAAATATTGAAACCTAATGCGCTAAATATGAGCAATATGATAAAATAGAAATGAAAGTACCAATAAATAACTGCAGGAGGAAAAGAAAGCGTTGAATAAAGAGGTGAACAAATTAACGATAGAAGAGTACTATATTAGGCTTCTAGAATGTTATGGTCAAGATGGAGAGACTTATAGGGAATTAGGGTGGCAAGATGAACGAGAGTTACCATTAGAATTGATAAACTATATTTATTCAGATGATTTCTTGGAAGTATTAGAGAAAGATATTGCAAATTGGCAAGATGAGCTAATTAGTAATATCAAAAATTCAACTGCCTATGCGGTATTAAAAGATAAACTAAAAAAAGGTATAACAAGTGATACGATTTATGGACTACTTAATGAGATTAATAATCGTATTGTAGAAATCTATGGTTATCAACGTGAACAAAATAAAAAGTATATGGCTCTTAAAAAGAATGCAGATTTAATATTAGAAGGGACATCTGATAATGAGGAGATGTCTCTTAATGAAGTAAATAAGCATTTAGATGAATTAAATGCATCTTATAGAAGTTTACATTTACAGCTTCAAGAGGTAAGTAAAGCAAAACGTAAATTAATTAATCGTATTAAAAGCTCTTTCCATCGTATAGGTATGGTTGAAGAAGATCAGAGAGAACAGGTTTTAAGAGAGCAAATCTATGTGATAGAAAGTAAAATTATAGAATACGAAAAGATTAAAGCAGAATTAGAATTAAGATATACAGCAATAGAACAAACTATGGAAATTATAAAAAGTGAAATATTAGCACCACAGATTATTGGAGAACTTACTAATATTCAGCAACAGTTACTTTTAACCAATGCTGCAATCTTAAGACAGATAGCAAGACCGTTACTTAGAAAGATTCAACAAACTTGTGATGTTACAATACCGAAAGGGTTGTATCGTTTCAAGTTATATATTGAACTTAGAATATTAAATAGTTTTCATGGTCCTATTAAGGATGATAGTTTAAAAAATATAGTATTAGGTAGTTTAGAACATCAAAGAATTTCAGAAAATGAAGCCTTATTTTTACAAAACATTTAATGACTATAAAACATAATTAGATAAAACATTATAAATTGACATCGTAGAGTAGACTAGAGGAGGAAAGATAAATGTTTGATTTTCAATTTGATTGGGATAATAGTATAGCAACGGGAAATGAGGAAATCGATAGTCATAACAAGGTATTGTTTAGAATAGGGAGAGATATAGAACAATTAATTTTAACAGATTGTATAGGAGCTACTGAAAAAGATTTACTAGCTAAATTATGTGAGATAAGAGAATACATGACATATCATTTCTATACAGAAGAAAAAATCCTTAAGGAAAATAGCTTTGCAGGATTTGAGGCACATAAAGCACGTCATGAGGAGTTTAAAAAATTCATTAATGCTGTAGACTGTACAGACTTAGTAGAAAGACCAACTCAAGAATTAAAGAAGATTAGAAACTTCTTACAAGATTGGGTATTCAGTCACATTATGCTAGAGGATAAAAGTTGTTTTAGTAGTTGTGCGTAGTGTGTGAGTGACATTTAAGTTTTAGTGATAGTTGAGACGGGGATAAGTGGGGAAATCAAAATTTTCCTTGACGCTCCCTACGGTCGAACGTCAGATAAAATTTTGTTGGAGTAAGTTAAAAGTAAAAAAGGAGCACGGTAAACTGTATGGTAGAGTGAGTTTACGGTGCTTCTTTTTGAATTTGGATTTAGTTATTAGTTTAAAACATATTATTGGATTTAGTTATTAAATAAGCATTAAAGATGGCTTTTTAATGCTTGTAAAAGGGCTGTGTTATCAGCTCTTTTGAAGAGTGAATCAGAGTAATCCATGCCATGTCCAAGCTGGATGATCAGTGAGTCACCTTGTTGCCATAGATTGAATTCACAAACTATGGTAGAGGACCTAGGACTTGTTATAGCAACGTATAAGTCCGGGTCTTTAGGTAGTTCAGGTACATTAGACAGAGGCTCTGCATATATTAAGGTAAGTTCGATATCATCAATGATAGTTGGATTCGTGTGTTCTGTAATTTGTGCATAGATATTTGTTTGATTTGGATTGTTTGAATCCGTAGTGCCAACTAATACCATTCTATAAGGCGTAAAGATTTTAGTGTGACTTAAAAAATTAGCGCCAATAGCGAAAGTTATTAGTAGAACACTTATTACCCCGATAAAGCGTGACCTACATTTTTGCATAGTTAGAGTTCCTTGTCTAAAGATTTATTTTGAAGAAATTGCGCGCTTATTTCTTCTTACAAATATATAAGACGTTATAATAAAAGAAACGTAACAAAAAAATAAAAATTTTTGTTACGTTTTTTTTAAGATAATGTCTTTTAATAGTGGGAGTTTGTATAAAAGGAGATAGATATGAGAAATAAATGGATTGCAGTATTATTAATGGTAGGAATGATGGTGCCTACACTTACTCAAGCAGAGGTAGTGGAAGACAATATTGGAAACACTTATATTAGTGAAGAAATAACTAATGAAGTAGCTTGTATTAGCGAAGTAGATGAAGAAGAGATGAATCCAGATGATGAGATTATGCCAATCTTTACAAGTATTAATGATATCAGTGCTTCTATTAATATTAGTAATGGAATTGCTACAGTGAGTGGTTCTACAAGTGCACTACGTTCAGGAAAAGTTGAGACTATTGTAAAACTCCAACAGTTCTATGATAACCAGTGGAAAACATTAGCGACTTGGTCAAGTAAAGAAGAGTACTTTAGTATGGTTGAAAAGAGTAAAGCTGTTAAGAAGGGATACAGTTATCGCGCGCAAGTTACTGGTAAAGCGTACGACAGCAGTGGGAAAGTAATAGAACAAGCAACAGTAAATTCGCAATCTCAATATTATTAAATATAGATAAATAAAAGGTGTAGCATAATCCTATTTAACATAGTGGGGTATGTTACACCTTTTGTATTGCTTTGTATATATAGGTCTAAAATACTAATCTCTAGAGACATGCTCGGCAATGGTAATGAGTTCTTCTTCAGGAATATCACTGGATAAAGTGAAAAGAGAACTCTCATTATTAAAGATAATAGTAGATAGATTGTTTTTAAAAAGTAATTTAGCAGGAGAACCATTAATTAAAATATCTTTAGAAACGGTATTTTCTGAGTCAATAAATAAATCTTGGTTATCGATATATGTAGTATATGAAATAATATTATTATGTTCATTCTTATAAACGATTCGTCCATTCGCATTATTAATAGAGGCTTTAATGATTTCAAAGCCCTCTGGAATATAGTGAGGATAAAATTGATGATCCCATTCTGCGGGAAGTTTGGGAGCAGTGCTTGCTGTATATCTGTTGATCTTAATGTTGGTATAAATTTCAGTCGTACGGATGAAAAAGTTAAGGATTGGGACCTTGAAAGCCTCAACAGTAGTTGCAGTTAAAGTTAACCCTGCTAAGATAATGCATATAAGAGTAGCTACCCTGTTAGAAAAGATAGAAAAGCCGAATTTGAAGTTTGAATGAGGCTTCCTTTTTTTCGCCTGAAGTAAGTTAGTTTGAAATTTTAAAAGGCTTTCTTTAGGTATTTTATACTCAGGCAAGTCCATAAGTTCTTTTCGTTTGGTTTCAATACATTCCCCTAATTGATCAACGTAAGTGGCAGTAGTTATTTTAATGAGTAGTTCATGATAATCATCTTCATATAATTTTGTGTATTTATTATTTAAGTTCATAAATATGATGCTCCTCCATTAATTTTAGTAACTTTTCTCGACCTCGCTTGATGTACATACGGATACTTTCTGGTTTTACATTGATATGGCGCGCAATTTCATGGTCTGCCATATGATATTGATATTTTAAAAGCAATGTATCGCGATATTTACTTGGAAGTTGATTTATGATATTGATAGTATTCTTATATTGATCTCTCCAAGCTACGATTTCAGAAGGGTTTAGATTATTACTAGGAATGAAATCCCATAATTCAGCGCCAGCTTCTGTAATGGCAGGTTGTTCTAGCGCACTTCTTTTCATATGGCTTTTATTATAATCGTAAGCCTTGTGTTTAGCGGTTATAACAATATAACTATTTAGTTTATAGAGTTCTAATTCTTGAAGTAAATCTGCTTTACCTATTAGGCTGATAAAACAATCATGAATAAGATCTTCTACGGCTTGTTTATCCTTTACGATATTGGAAATAGTATATTTGACAAGAGCATAGTAATTATTATAGATTTTCAGCATAAACTCTTCAGTAGGTACTTCCAAATTCATATTGAGTAATACTGGTATAAACATTTATGTCGCTCCTTCTAGTGTTTTAATAGTAAATAGTATATTGCGTATAGTTTAACTAAAAAAAATGATATATGCAAATATAATCAATATAAAATAGTACAAAATATACAAACGTTTGACAAAGTAATAATGTAACATTGTTAAAAAATAAACTAAAAATTTAGAAAATTGGAGACAAAAAGTATTGTAATTGTACTAAAAAAGGTGTAAAAATATAATGTAAGTTGTTGAAAAAATGCAAATACATAGGGGAGAGTGGAATGTATGATGAAGAGAGTAATGCGTTATATAATGTGTTCACTATTTTTACTAGTATGTTTTGGTGTGAATAGTAATGTACAGGCAGCTACATTTGCTAAGGGGGCTGATGTAAGTTGGGTACCAGCCATGGAAAGTAAGGGATATGTATGGTACGATAAATATGGTGTTAGAAAAGATGTCCTTAGCATATTAAAAGATGACTTTGGTATTAACGCCATTCGTTTAAGGGTCTTTGTAAATCCATCAGGTGATATAGGAAGTGGTTGGTGTGATAAGGCAAATACATTAAACATGGCAAAGCGTGCAAATGCATTAGGGATGGATGTGATGATTGACTTCCATTATAGTGATACATGGGCAGATCCTGCTAATCAAAAGATTCCAGCAGCATGGAGTGGGTATGACTTTAATCAATTAATGACAGCTGTTTATAACTATACATATGATGTCATGAGAAGCTTAACACAAGCAGGTATTTATCCTAAATGGGTACAAGTAGGAAATGAAACAAATAACGGTATGCTTTGGGAATATGGGAGAGCTTCTAGCAATATGAAGAATTTCGCATGGCTTATTAACTGTGGTTATGATGCTGTAAAAAAAGTAAGTCCGAATACAAAAGTTATCGTACATTTAGCAAATGGGGATAATAATACACTTTATAAATGGATGTTTGATGGGCTTAGAAATAATGGTGCAAAATATGATGTCATTGGTATGTCACTATACCCATCAACTTCTAATTGGCAAACACTTGCTAACAACACATATAATAATATGCAAAGCATGGTTGCTAGATATGGTAAAGAAGTTATGCTTTGCGAAATTGGTATAGATTATGCAAGCCCAGATATAGCAAAAGCCTTTGTAAAAGAAATGAATAATAAAGTAAAAGCAGTATCAAATTCAAAAGGCTTAGGCGTATTTTATTGGGAACCAGAAGCTTATCCTGACTTTAATGGAGGTTATAAATTAGGTGCTTGTAACAATAATGGTAGATTTACAGTAGCACTTGAAGGCTTCAAATAAAATAAAATCATAATGATAGGATAGAGAATTTGCGATACATAGTTAAATAAAAAACATAGAGTTTATAAAGGGTCCTAACTTACCTTAAGCGTGTGAGTTAGGACTTTTTGTTATATTTTAGATAAAGTTTACGATGTGCTATCTTTGTGTTGCGCAAATAAATAAGCTGCAGCGGAAAGAAGCTTAAGGATGAAAGAGAGTTTTGAAAAGACCTTTGAAATTTGGTGGGACAAGCTTAAAAATCTACGTAATAAATTTTGTAGAGAGACTTATTTAGCAGGTTATGATCAAGATGATTTGGAGCAGGAGTGTTATTTTATTTTTAGACAGACTTGGGAGCATTATGATGAGAGTTATGGTGTTACCTTTGGAAGCTATTATAAGGTGAGATTACATGGCTGGCGTGCCAATATGAATCGTAAGGTCAATCAAAGACAGAATGTGTTATTAGAGGATGAGACAGGCTATGAGGATGAAAGTATCAATATAGAAAATCAAATCATAGGCAAGATACTATGCGAGAAGGGGTTAGGACTTCTAAATGAAGGGGAATATGAACTGATTAATGCTTATTACATCAAAGAAGAATCACTTAAGTCTATAGCTCAGCGTTTAGGACTGAATTATAAAACAGCAGAAAATAGAAAGAAAAAAGCATTGGAAAAGTTGCGGGAGTGCTTGTAAGCATGCGATTATTACCATTTGATTACGGTTATAAGACGCAGATATTAAGATTATAAGGCAAAGTCATTATAAGTACAGATAATACATAAATGATATGATAGGATAAGGACGGAAAATGAAGTTAAGGCTAGACAGTTAGAAATCGAGATAAAAAGTAAGGCACTTGAATGGGAAAGGTGCTGAAAATAGATAGAAGTGGAGATGAGCGTATGAAAAAACATTGGTTATTAATTGGACTTTTGATTATGGGGATAGGAAGTAGTGTATGTGCAGCACCTTTAGATGAAGTGAGCATTGTACCTGTGAATTATCAGGATAAGATTTTTACAAATAAGCAGTATCAAGACCTTTCTTATCGAAAATACAAAGTAAATAATGTGGGAGATAAAGTTTATTTACCTTTAAGATTAGTCACAGAACTTATTGGGAGTGATGAAGAAATCTGGGATGTTAAATGGGATAAAAGCAAACCAGATGAAGTCATCTTAGAGTGCATTGATATGAAATGCTTTGAGGGCGGAAGAATGAGTACTGGTAAATCACAAGTGATTAAATTAAATGTAGGCAGCCAAGCATTTGAGAAGACATTTATAGATGAAAATAATACGAAAACAAAAGAAAGTGGTCAGCTTTCTGAGGCACCTAAAAAGTTTAATGGAAATATCAACTTACCACTTCGTGCCATTGGAGAAGTTGTAGGAAGAAAAGTAGAGTATAAAGATGGCTTAGTATTTATAAGTGATAAGGGTATTAAATTAGATAGAGATGAAGAGCATAAAGCACTCCAAATTATAAAGAAAAATTTAGGTGCATCAAAAGAAGATGAAGATAATTATATAGATATGGGAGCTTCAGTTAATTTCAATGGCATTAACTACTATGAAGTAACCAGTTATGATGAGAAAAGTGAAAGTCATACAATAACGATTTATAGTCAAAAGGATAAAGGGACACCTCATGTTATAAAAACAATTAAAAATACTCATGGATGTGAAGGTGTAATAGATTATGCGTTTTATTATATTGCAGAAAATAGCAAAGGTAGCGTTTTGGAAAAGTATGATTTAACAACTATGGAATCACAAGTGGTTTGGCAAATTCCTAATAACGTAGATACAAGCTGGATTTCAAAAATCATACCTATGGAAGACACACTTTATGTAGCTATTCATGAAGGTGATTTAACAATGGGGCAAGAGACATTATATAAGATTGTAAAGGGGAAAGGCTCAGAAGTTATTTCATGCCATCAATTTGGGGGAATTGAAATAAGCGGCGATATGATTTATTACACAAGTATGGAAAATATGATTGAGTTTTATAATATAGGTGCATACAATCAAAAAACAAAAAAAGAAGTTCCTATAGGTACAGAAGGATATGTATATGATTTAGCAGTGGATGTAAGGGATAGCACAGATGAAGAAGAAGTAGGAATAGGCAGCTATGGTATTAAAGGAAATATACATATTAATAATGACAAATTATATACACTAGCATATAAAGTTGGCAGCAGTGAAAAGCCGGCGGTATGCAGTATTGACCTCAAAACAAATGAGCAAAAGAAACTTACACCACCAGCAACGCATTTCTGGATTAATAATAATCACATTTATTATATTGAAGAAGCAACAGGTTTTATAAAGGTGGTTGATTTAGAAGGCAATGGCGAAAAAACATTGGTAAATGTACCAGTTCATAATGCAGAATTAAAAAATAATTGTCTTTACTATACAAAGAAAGGTAGTAATCATGATATTGGAGAAGGGCTCTATATTTATGGTTTAACAACAGGTCAAACAACTATAGTGAGTGAGAAACCAATTAAACAGTTTAAAGTATCAGGCAAACGCATTGGCTATGAAGCAGCAGGCTATGCACCTGGTATTTATAAATGGATTGATGGTAAAAATACTACATTAGTAGAAGGAATTATCAAAAGTATTAATATAGGAGAAGGTAGTATAGGTTATAGATTAGAAGGACAAAAAGAAAATAGTTTCGTAAAGTATTAATAGAATAAAGGGAAGAGGCATTATATGAAACAACATGAAGTAGTAGCAGCGATTATTATTTATGAAGGACGTATACTTTGCATGCAGCGTAATAAAGGAAAGTATGATTATATTACTTATAAATATGAGTTTCCAGGTGGCAAAATAGAAGCTGGAGAAACACAAATGGCAGCATTAGAAAGAGAGTTAAGAGAAGAGATGGCATTAAATGTACACATAGAGCAGCAAGATTTCTTTATGACAGTAGAACATACTTATCCTGACTTTGCAATCACAATGCATAGTTATATTTGTAAGGTAGAGACACCTGAATTTATAAGAAAAGAACATGTGGATCATAAATGGCTTAAGGTAGAAGAACTAATGACATTAGATTGGGCACCAGCAGATCTTCCAATTGTAGAAAACCTTCAAAGAGAAGCTGCATTATAAATAAATGAGAAGGGATTGCAAAAATATGATGGGATTAGTGGCATAAGCATATTTTGAAAAGGCTATAATGAGATAAGTGATGAGTTGTTAGGGTATGGTATAATAAGGCAATGATATTAAAGTAACGTGATATGCAAAAGAGGTGAGACAGTTTGGCTATGTATTTAAATACAAATAAACCCTTTGAGAATTATAAGGAATTAGCGG
>CALGWE010000711.1:0-2063 GCA_937935915.1 uncultured Clostridia bacterium | reverse complement strand
CCATATACTCCCCCTATAATGTGTGTCATAACTGCATTTTTTAATTCCACATCTTATTATATTCAAAATTTTTTAAATTACTAGAGGGTTTCTAAAATAATTTTATACTAAAATCTGTCCATTTTTTATCACTTCTGACTTCTATCTGTCCACCATGTAAATCAATAATCGTCTTTACAATTGCCAATCCTATACCGTTACCTTCTGTCTTATTAGAATTCTTTTCTGCCCTATAAAATCTGTGAAATATTTTTTCCCGTTCTTCTTCTAAAATAGGCTTTCCATCATTCATCACATGTAAATTAATCTCTTGATCTTCCCTTTCTAATGTTATGATAATCTGCTTTGCATCTATACCATGCTTTATAGCATTACCTATTAAATTTTCAAATACCCTTACCAATAGTGCTGGGTCTCCCTCATACATGGTATCTATCATTTTGATTTCATACTGAATATGCTTTTCTTCTAATTCTGGTATAAACCCCATCATAACTTGTTCTACCAATTCCTTCAGATTAAAACTGATTTTATTTAATTTAAACTCACTATTATTCAGCTTTGATAGTTCAAATAAGTTATCAATTGCCCCTTTTAACTGAATAGACTTTTGAAGAGCAATTTGACTATAGTGCATAAGTTGCCCTTCATTTTCATAACGTTTACCCACAATTCGCTCCAAAAAGCCCATGATAGAGGTTAAAGGTGTTTTTAAATCATGAGATAAATTAGTAATGAGATTATACTTTTGCTGCTCCCATTCATGTTCCTTTTCCCTAGCTTCATCTAATGAACATGCCATCTCATTAATTTGCATAGCTAACTGGCCTAATTCATTTTGCTGTTTAATAGGAATATTCACTTTTAAATTTCCCTGTGCAATTCGATCCACATAAGCGGCGATTTCACTAATATAGTTTGTCAGCCCATTCATACGTTTCATAAAAATGATAAAGAAATAAATAACAAATACGAGACCTGTCTCTATTAAAAATCCACTCATCATCATCTGACTGCTGCTGCTTTTACCAAGAAACGAGGTATACCTCTCTTCTGAAATCATATGTAAAGTGCCAAAACCTAAAATAAATGTTAAAAATGTAAATATAAAAGCTAATAGGCAGCTTAATAACATTTGTTTTATGACATAGATTTTAATACTCGTCTTCTTCAATTTTATACCCCACTCCCCAAACTGTTTCTATAATAGTAGGCTGTTTTGGATTTTCCTCTATCTTCTCTCTTAAACGCCACATATGCGCCATAACTGTGTTATTGCCCTCATAATATTTCTCTTCCCATAAAGCATTGAATATAGTCTTCATAAGTCTGCCCACTTTGTCTTGCCACTATTAATCCTAATAAATTATAACCTAAGTTAGAATAACGACTGACTAAATTAGGCCACTCTACTACCTTAAGCTTATGATTTTTAAAATAAGTCTCTTGAGATTTAATAGCTGCCGCATCTAACGTACTTCCTAAAAGTTCATTTCCCTCATCCATCCCACTTGAATGTGTCAGGAGATTACTACATGTCACTTTTTGGTCATAAGGATTATCAATCTTAATATCCTCTATAAAGGCGTGTATATCTTTATTTAAATCAATCTTCCCATGTTCATAAAGCTGCATAATTGCTGTAGCTGTAAAAAGCTTACTCACAGAAGCAATGGGAAATGTGGTAGTGTCCGGATTAACTAATATCTTCTGTTCTACATCACTATAACCATAACCTCTTTTTAAAATCTCCTTATCATCTTTAATGGCTACTACGGCTACACCTGCTATATGATGTGTTGCCATTTCATCTGTCATATAATCTTCTATAAATTTAATAAGCTCCGTTTCATTAAATGTACTTTTCATCTCTTGGGCATACAAATTCTCAAAAGCGCTGCCTATTATCATTAAACATACACCTATAAATCCTATGAACTGCTTTAAGTATTGCCTCTTCATTACGATTCCCCCTTATTTCTATAAACTACTTATAAAGGAATCATACTAAATATAGGCGTACTATTTTTAACTTTTTTCTAACGATTTAATAAACTGATTTG
>CALGWE010000710.1:0-2683 GCA_937935915.1 uncultured Clostridia bacterium | reverse complement strand
TGAGTTAACATACCGCAGATATATTATGAATAAAGATCAGCTCAGAAAGCTGTTTAAAGAACTAAATGTAGCAGAATATATTGCATTACACAATATTGCTGTAACCGATGAAACATCTGCCATCTATTCAGGAAGGACCTATTTAAAAGAATTAGCAGATAAGATGCAGCTGACAATCAGACAGACTTCAAAAATGGTAGGAAATTTAAAGGACAGAGGTCTGCTGTTATGGTCTCATGATGGAAATGGGAGTGAAGGAACTTATGTAACTATTACAGAAATGGGACAAAAACTGCTTAAGGAGCAAGAAGAGATCCTGAAAAAATACTATGGACGGGTGATCGAGAAATACGGAAAAGAAAGTTTGGTATTATTACTACAGTTGATGAAAAAACTGGAAACAGTTATGAGCAGTGAGATGGAGGAAGCGGAGGTGCAGGATGAAGATGATGAACTATGTGAATGAGTATATTAAGCAGAAAGAAGCTATCTGTAGAAAGAATGACAGTATTGCACCACTGCTTTATGAGGAATATGGCGTGAATCAGGGACTACGTGATGAAAAAGGGAAAGGTGTACTTACCGGACTTACCAATATTTCAAATATTATTTCTTCAAAGAATGTTGGAGGAAATAAAGTACCCTGTGATGGAGAATTGTGGTATAGGGGATATAAAGTAGAAGAACTGATAGGCAGTTTGGGAAGCGAAGAACTTGGATTTGAGAAAATAGCTTATTTGTTGTTGATGGGAGAATTGCCTTCAGAAGAAGAAAAGAAAGAATTCGAGGAACTTATCAGGCAATACCGTACACTACCTACGCATTTTACAAGAGATGTAATTATGAAGGCACCTACAGAGGATATTATGAATTCTATGACAAGAAGTATCTTAACATTAGCTTCGTATGATAAAAATACAAAAGATGCAAGTGTCAGCAATTCATTAAGGCAATGTATGCAGCTGATTAGTGAATTTCCATTGCTAGCAGTATATGGATATAATGCTTACAACTATTATGAAAATGAGGAAAGTATGTTTATCCATAAGCCGGACCCTAAGTTTTCTACAGCAGAAAATCTGCTGATGATGATGCGCCCAGATAAGAAATTTACACCAGTAGAAGCCAAGGTACTAGATACTGCTTTAATTTTACATATGGAACATGGTGGGGGAAATAATTCTACCTTTACTACTAGAGTTGTTACATCCTCAGGCTCAGATACCTATTCTACAATGGCTGCTGCAATGAGTTCTTTAAAAGGACCAAAACATGGCGGAGCGAATATCAAGGTTATGGAAATGATGAAGGATATAAAGGAACATATCCATGACACAGAAGACAAAGAAGAAATTGAGGCTTACTTAAACAAGATATTGGATGGAGAAGCCTTTGATGGAAAAGGATTGATTTATGGTATGGGACACGCAGTATATACCTTATCTGATCCTAGAGAACGTGTTCTAAAAAGTTATGTAGAAAAACTGGCAATAGAAAAAAACAGGGAAAAAGATTTGCATTTATACAATATTATAGAAGAAACAGCTCCTGTGCTCATCGGAAAAAAACGTCACAGACAAAAAGCTGTAAGCCCTAATATTGATTTTTATAGTGGTTTTGTTTATGAAATGTTAGGTATACCAGTAGAGTTGTACACAGCTATTTTTGCAATCGCACGAATTGTAGGATGGAGTGCACATCGCATAGAAGAAATGATAACATCTGATAAGATCATACGTCCTGCATATATGAGTATCATGACAACAAAGTAGAAAATATATATTATGTATTTGTAACGTTATTACTGTAATTGTACTATCTTTGAAATTGAAATAAATGTTGAAAAATATTCCATATTATGTATTGAAAAAATATGTAAAAATGTATTAATATGCTAAAAGTGTTTAATTAAAAATAGACTAAAAGATATTGAGGCATGCTTGGTAGCGCAGGGAGGACAAAATGATTAAAGCTAAAATTGTAGCAATGGAGACATACTTTGGTAAAAATACAGTTTCCGGTGAAGAGTATATTGAACATTTTAGAAAGATGGGAATCGATTCAACCACATTAACTAAGAAAGTATTTGGGAGAGAAAATATTTCAGTTGCTGATGCAGAAGAAGAAAGCTCATTAACAATGGCTAAAGAAGCTGTTAATGGCGTACTTAAAAAAACTGGACTTACAGGTCAAGATATAGATATGATTATTTATTCAAGTATTTTAGGGGAGTATTTAGCACCACCAGTTTCAACAATTATTCATAAGGAGATCGGTGGGAAGCAAGATGCTTTTTGTTATGATATGAATGTAAATTGTATTGGGATGACTGTGGCACTTGAACATGCGATTAAATATATGAGTACATCAGCACATGTTCAGAGAGTTTTATTAGTTGGTAGTGAGCATTTAACAGCTACAGTTAATTCAAATGACCCAACAACATATGGTGTATTTGGAGATGGTGCATGTGCACTTATTTTAGAGCAAACAGAAGAAGAATGTGGATTAATTAATTCAAAATATAGTGTATTTAACTATCTTGTAGATAATATTGTTTACCCACCATGTGGCATGAAAGAAGTGATGAAGCACGGCACACCTATTTCAGCAGAAGATATGTATATGAATATCAAACCATTTACAGGTGACTGGGGTGAACGTTCTATTGAGGACATTAAAA
>CALGWE010000709.1:0-4084 GCA_937935915.1 uncultured Clostridia bacterium | reverse complement strand
GCTCTTCCGATCTTTAACTCAACAAAGAACAAAAAAGAACGTTTCGGTCGTATCGTACAAATGCACGCTAATGCACGTCAAGAAATTCAAACAGTATACTCAGGAGATATCGCTGCTGCAGTAGGTCTTAAAGGAACTACTACAGGGGATACACTTTGTGATGAAAATCACCCAGTAATCCTTGAGTCTATGGAATTCCCAGAACCAGTTATTCAAGTTGCTATTGAACCTAAAACTAAAGCTGGTCAAGAAAAAATGGGTCTTGCTCTTGCAAAACTTGCTGAAGAAGATCCAACATTCAAAACTTGGACAGATGAAGAAACAGGTCAAACAATCATCGCTGGTATGGGTGAGCTTCACCTTGAAATCATCGTTGACCGTTTAATGAGAGAATTCAAAGTAGAAGCTAACGTAGGTGCACCACAAGTTGCATACAAAGAAACAATCGCTAAAGATGTTGACATTGAGTCTAAATATGTTAAACAATCTGGTGGTAGTGGTCAATACGGTCACTGTAAAGTTCGTTTCTCACAACTTGACCCTAACTCTGAACACACATACGAATTCGTAAGTTCAGTAGTAGGTGGATCTATTCCAAAAGAATACATTCCAGCTGTAGATAAAGGTATCCAAGATGCTATGGCAGCAGGTCCTCTTGCTGGATTCCAAGTACTTGGTGTTAAAGCAGACTGTTATGATGGTTCATACCACGATGTCGATTCATCAGAAATGGCATTCAAAATTGCTGGTTCTATGGCATTCAAAGATGCTATGAAAAAAGCAGGTGGTGTTCTTCTTGAACCTATCATGAAAGTTGTTGTAACAGCTCCAGAAGAATACTTAGGAGATGTTATCGGAAGCCTTAACTCACGTCGTGGACGTATGGAAGGTATGACAGCTGTAGGTGGCGGACAAGAAGTAAGAGCATTCGTACCACTTGCAGAAATGTTCGGTTACACAACAGATCTTCGTTCTAGAACTCAAGGTCGTGGTAACTCATCAATGGAATTCGACCACTATGAGCCATGTCCAAAGAACATTCAAGACAAAGTTGTTGCAGAACGTCGCGGAAGCGCTAACTAATTTAATCAAATTAGTTAAATTTATGTAAAAAACTGTTTCCTACTACTTGAAAAGTAGTAGGAAATTGAATATAATCAAAATATCTGAGAAAAACTCAGCGTTTTAAATTAAAGGAGGAACAGACAAATGGCTAAAGCTAAATTTGAAAGAACTAAGCCACACGTTAACATTGGTACAATCGGCCACGTTGACCACGGTAAAACTACATTAACAGCAGCAATCACAAGAACTCTTCACGAAAGATATCAATTAGGTGAAGCAGTAGACTTCGAAAATATCGATAAAGCTCCAGAAGAAAGAGAACGTGGTATCACAATCTCTACAGCACACGTTGAATACGAAACACCAGCTCGTCACTACGCACACGTTGACTGTCCAGGACACGCTGACTACGTTAAAAACATGATCACAGGTGCTGCTCAAATGGACGGTACAATCTTAGTAGTAGCTGCTACAGATGGTCCAATGGCTCAAACTCGTGAACACATCTTATTATCTCGTCAAGTAGGTGTACCATACATCGTTGTATTCTTAAACAAATGTGATATGGTAGACGACGAAGAATTATTAGAATTAGTTGAAATGGAAATCAGAGATTTATTATCTTCTTACGATTTCCCAGGCGATGATACACCAATCATCCGTGGTTCAGCTCTTCAAGCTCTTAACGATCCAATGGGTCCATGGGGAGATAAAATCGTTGAATTATTCGAAATCATCGACGAATACATCCCAACTCCAGAACGTGCAGTAGATAAAGACTTCTTAATGCCAGTAGAAGACGTATTCTCTATCACAGGTCGTGGTACAGTTGCTACAGGTAGAGTAGAATCAGGTGTACTTAAAGTTCAAGATGAAGTTGAATTAGTAGGTATTCACGAAGAAACTCGTAAAGTAGTTTACAGGTGTTGAAATGTTCCGTAAAATGTTAGATCAAGCTGAAGCTGGAGATAACATTGGTGCACTTCTTCGTGGTATCCAAAGAACAGAAATCGAAAGAGGTCAAGTTCTTTGTAAACCAGGTTCAATCACACCACACACAAAATTCACAGCTCAAGTTTACGTTCTTAAAAAAGAAGAAGGTGGACGTCACAAACCATTCTTCTCTCACTACAGACCACAATTCTACTTCCGTACAACTGACGTAACAGGTGTTATCGAGTTACCAGAAGGTGTAGAAATGTGTATGCCTGGGGATAACGTAGAAATGACTATCGAACTTATCCACCCAATCGCTATGGCACAAGGTTTACGTTTCGCTATCCGTGAAGGTGGTAGAACAGTAGGTTCTGGTGCTGTTGCATCTATCATTGAATAATTATAATTTCAATTGATATATACTATTTAAAAGAGAGACACATCGTATGATGTGTCTCTTTTTTGTGTATATAAAATTAAATAAGGTCATATAAAAAAATATACAACTGCAATAGGGTAGATTGAAAAATCAAACTTTTAAATGGGTATACTGTGTAATATAATATATTTATTGAAAAGAGACTTGGAGGGAATAACTTGAAAAATAAGAAGTTAGAAGGACCAAGATTAAAAAGGCATTTAGTAAAACTATCCAAGCAAACAAAGATATTAACTTTAGGTGAATATAAACACCATAGAGATACAAGCTGTTTTATGCATAGTATAGCAGTAGCCTATTATAGTATGCGTTTAGTAGAACGATTAAATATAAATTGTGATATGGAAAGTTTAATAGTTGGCGCATTACTACATGACTATTTTTTATATGACTGGCATATACCTAGTAAAACACATCGTTTACATGGCTTTACCCATCCTAAGAAAGCCTTATATAATGCAAAACAAGATTGGCCACTGAATCAGATAGAAAAAGATATTATAGAAAAGCATATGTTTCCTTTAACATTAGTACCACCTATGTATAAAGAAAGTTTAATAGTTTGTCTCATGGATAAATACTGTGCAACATTAGAGATTATAAAGAAAGATCCATACCAAAGATTAAAAGATATATATGCATTTAAAAGGTAGGAGGAGATTAAGTGATGCAAATATATGATTATTTATTTTGGCTGTTTTTATATAGTTTCTTTGGATGGATATATGAATCTACTTTATGTTCTATTACAGAAAAGAAATTTGTTAATCGTGGATTTTTAAGTGGGCCTATTTGTCCTATATATGGATGTGGAGCTGTAGCAGTTATATTTTGCTTATCATCTTTAAAAAGTACAGTAGCTATATTTATAGTAGGAATGTTATTAACTTGTAGTGTGGAGTATATAACTTCATGGCTTTTAGAGAAGATTTTTAATGCACGCTGGTGGGATTATACGCATTACAAAATTAATTTGAATGGACGTGTTTGTTTATTGGGGGCCATTGTATTTGGAACGTTTGCAACGGTGCTTTTGAAATATATACATCCTAAAATTCAGGAAATCACATTGAGAATACCAGCACCTATATTAATGGGGAGTGTATCACTAGTAGTTTGTTTGGCAGTAGGGGATTGCACTGTTACAGTTATACATATCTTAAAGTTAAAAGGAAAACTTGCAGAAATACAAATTGCAATGAATGCCTTTGTGCATGAATCTTATAGTAGGGCAAAAGATTTAAAAGAAACATTACATGAGAATTTTGAGAGAAGTAAATTTTATAATAAGCGAATTCAAGAGTTAGTGGAAAATGCAAATATGCATGAAAAACGCTTACTGAATGCTTTCCCTAGATTAAAGTCATTATATTATAATGAAGCATTAGAACATTTTAAGTATAAAAGAAAAAAGGCACTAAATAAATTTAAAGAATTAAGAAGAAATAATAGTCATTCATTATAAGTGAAAAACTTAATGATAACTAAAGCGTATTTAAAGAGTATAGTAGCTATTTTAAGGGCTAATTAATAACGATAGATTAATAGTATATATAGTAGCTTTTTATATAGAAATAAGATGAGTAGGTATAGAAAAATAGTAAATTAACGAGTTGTGCTAGTTAAATTTACAAGTAGAATAAG
>CALGWE010000708.1:0-3527 GCA_937935915.1 uncultured Clostridia bacterium | reverse complement strand
TAGCTACCTTATTTTGACCGGTAAGCTGCTTTATTGCACGACTTAAGGCGGTAAGTAGCACATCATTAATAGTGACATTATGCTGAGGGATGAATTCTTTCATAAGTTTGGCTGTTAATTCACTTGACCAATTCACTTGGCAACTGCTATACTTGGTCGCTGCTTGTTTTTGATAAATAATACGTCCTTCTTGTAAATGCTGACATACTTTATCCCAGTAAGCTTTATGGGCTAAAATCGCTTCACTTTGTGTAAATAAACGTACTTGTTTTGCCCACTCTAAATAAGACTGCGTTTTCTGAGGTAACTGTACTGGTAAGCCCTTCAAAATAGCCATATAGGCATGAATAAAGTCTTCAATAATAATTCTAAAGGAAACCCCATCTACAACTAAGTGATGAATAATAAATTGGATGTAATCCTTTTCATTTCCTTTATAAACTACGACCTTCATAAGTGGTCCTTTATAAAGATCTATTGTGCCTTGTAAAAGGCTACTTTGCATTTGAATATATGCTTCCTGCTGCTGAACCGTTTGATGTGATAAATCATATTCATCATAATCATAAAGTGTACCTTCATTAATAGGTCTTATAAACATACCTCCCGCAATCTTAACCCCTCGGAGCATATCATGGTGTGAAACGACTGCTGCTGCTGCTGCCTTTCGAATTGCTGATGTATTGGCCTTAGTAGTCTCTAACATCATGGATTGATTATAATGATTTGGTTTTGTAAGGTGCATGGCATCAAAGGCATACATAATAGGGGTATTTTCAATCTTACCAGTTACTTCTCCTTGCGCAAAGACATTCACCTTAATAGGGGTAATATGTGTGGCAAGCTCTGTAATTGGTACATTTTTAAGGAGTTCACGGACTTTTGTCTCATAGCCATATTCACGTAATTTAGAAACGATACGAATCGCCTTAATCGAATCCCCACCTAGTTCAAAGAAAGTATCTGTGGTACTTACCTGATTGAGGTTCAGCACATTTTCATACGCCTTACACAAAGCAGCTTCTATGTCTGTAGTTGGTGCCACATAGGTTTTGGTATCCATAATCTCTATGGCACTTAAGGCACGTTTATCCACCTTACCATTGGTGGTTACTGGAATCTTCTCAATCTGTGTGATATAGGCTGGAATCATATAAAATGGTAAACGTCCCTTTAAGGTGGTACGAATCTCTTCTATATTTAGTACCTGCTCTGATACAAGGTAAGCATACATTGCCAAATCTCCGCTTAAATCTTTTTGAGCAATGACTGCACAATCATGCACTTGTGGTAAGCTGCGCATGACACTTTCAATTTCACCTAATTCTATTCTAAAGCCACGGATTTTGACTTGTTCATCAATACGTCCCATATAATCGATATTGCCATCTGGTAACCATTTGGCCAGGTCACCTGTGCGATAAAGTTTGCCAGGTCCAAATGGATTATCAATAAACTTCTGGTCAGTAAGCTCAGGCCTGTTTAAATATCCTCTGGCAAGCCCATCTCCCGCAATGCATAACTCGCCTAACATGCCAATGCCACAAAGTGTTTGACCAGATAAGATATAAACTTGCACATTCGCAGCTGGTTTACCAATTGGGATTCTTAAGTGGTCTACCCCTTCATTACATACATAAGTTGTGGCGTTTACAGTGTTTTCAGTAGGACCATAAGTATTCATTACCGTGGTTTTACCTAGCCATTTGCGAATAATATCTGCTTTAAGCTCTGCCCCACCAGATTCAAGGAGTCGTAAGTTCTTAAAATCCTCTGGGGTATATTCCGCAATAAAGGCTGGTGTAAAGCCGGCTACAGTGACTTGATGCTTTGTGAGATATTTAAAGAACGTTTCTTTATCTTCATACATCTTATCTTTCATCACACATAATGTACCGCCTAATAAAATAAGGCCAAAGATTTCCCAGACAGATTGGTCAAATGAGAAGCTGGCAAATTGTAATAAAACATCGTCTTGGCGCATAGCGTATAACGCTTCATAGGCAACAATTAAATTGATTAAACTACGATGTTCAATCATGACCCCTTTAGGTTTGCCTGTGGTGCCAGATGTATAAATCACATAAGCTAAATGCCGTGGCTGATTAATGATTGCTGGATTTTGGGTATCTTCTAACCAAATAGGCTGATGCGGGCGCAAATCAATCATACGAAGTGTGGTGTTTTCTAATTGGGCAATTACTTTAATAGCACTCATATATTCACTTTGGGTTGTTTCCTGAATATAGGTTACTAATGCTTTTGGCTGACAATCTGTGAGCATATAATGAATACGTTCTTCTGGATATTTAGGGTCAATAGGCACATAAGCTGCCCCACTCTTAATAATCCCATAAATACCAATGATCATCTCTAAGCTACGTTCTGCAATAATGGCTACAAAATCATCTGGTTGTACTCCTAATTTTCTAAGATGATGGGCCACTTGATTAGCTTTTTCATTGAGCTCATTATAGGTAAGTTTTTGGTCATCATAAATTACAGCAATATGCTCTGGGTGCTTTTTAACTTGCATTTCAAATAAGTCATTTAATGTCTGATTCTTTGGATAAGGTTTAGCCGTATGATTAAAGACTTGATGAATAGCCTCTTCTTCAGCTAAGGTTGTCAGTTTTAAACGACTAATCGGTGTGTTTAACTGGGTACACATTTGTTCAAGTATCAATAGATAATGGTCTAAAATACTTTCAATAGTTGCTGCTTTAAAGAGCTTCGTACAATATTCTGCACTCAGCATATAACGTTTTTCTGAAGTATAGACATCTATAGATAAATCAAATTTGGCGATTTTTTGTCCAATGGCCATAGGGGTGATTTGCGCAGTGCCCAATTGTAATGGCACTTCTTCATTATTTTGTACTGAAAACATCACATCAAATAATGGATTTCTAGAACGATCACGCTGCGTAACAACTTGTTCTACTAAGGCATCAAAAGGATATTCTTGATTACTGTATGCTTTCATACAGGTTGCTTTCATTTCTTCTAAGAAAGTTTGAACTGTCTTAGTACCAGTTGGATAGCCACGCATAGCTAATGTATTTACAAACATACCGAGCATACTTTCTGTCTCTGGCTGGGTGCGCCCACTTATAATCGAACCCACTACAATATCTTCTTGATGACTGTATTTAGATAAGGTCACCATAAAGCCTGCTAACATGAGAATATACTCTGTTAAACCAAGTTTCTGGCAGGTTGCTTTTAACCTTGCCACTAATTGAGGTGAAAGTTCTTTTTCAAGCACACACCCTGTAAAGTCTTGCTTTTGAGGACGTCTATAGTCATAAGGAAGCTCTATAATTGGGGCCTCTTCTTTAAATTCATTCAGCCAATAAGCTTTTTGATGGGATAAATCACGCTGCTGCGTCCATTCACTATAATCCTTATATTGTAAAGTCAGTTCAGGAAGGGCCTGCCCATTATAGAGTTTTGAGAACTCTTCCATAAAGATTCCAAAACTCATCCCATCACTGGCGATATGGTGCATATCCATAAAAAGTAAG
>CALGWE010000707.1:0-2220 GCA_937935915.1 uncultured Clostridia bacterium | reverse complement strand
CTTTTTATTTTCTAATACTGTGGCAATAAGTTTATAATGACAATTATCCTTTTCAAAGGCTACGCCTAAACTCATAACCAAAAATGGATTATATAATATCTCTGTTTGTTCTATTTTACACCTTTCAACAAATGCTTCATCTGTAATAGATAAATCACTATAATGATGTCCCTTATAGTCAATCTCACCTCTATAGGATATATTATCTCTATAACTATTATATTTCGTATAAATTCTAAGTTTTTTAACTTGAATCCATTCTAAGGAATGCCACCTATCGTAAGATATTTGCTTGGCATCTTCTTCTGATATTAAACGCTTATCATTATAAAATATATAAGACTCTAGCTTTTGTTGAATCATGGCTACTATGCTATTTAATTCTACTGTTCCTTGCTTAATAAAATGAAAAGATTCATCATATATATAATTCTCTATTTGATGTCCATCTGGTACATATTGCTTAAGTCTTACTTTAATTTTATCTAGTACGCCTATAGCATTACCCCTTTGATCTCTCATATAATGCTTAGGCACTGCACCATGACTATTACGGTCTGTAGAAACTAGCCTTATCCAGTTTCCTGTATATGCATCTATACCTGCTACGCAATATCCACCATATTTTTTAGATTTAGCTAGAACAATCACTTCTCTCTCCATATACATCTACTCCTCTTATAGATGAATAATTTCTATATCCCCCATATAGTTCTTGATATATTCTGCAGCTAACCTACGATGACATTGTTCTGATGTTACCTCACTACATAATAAACATACCTTGTCAAAATTATTATTAAGATTCTCTTTTAAAACTTCTTTAACTTCTCTTCGCCTTAATAGTGCATTATACTGATTTTCATATTCTTCCCAACTTATTTGTCCTTTCTTATAGGCATCTAGAATTTCTTTAGTTGGGGCTAATATAACCGCATGATAATAGGCAATACCCCCTATTTGCTTTAAAAAGTAAATGAAGTCATTCTTTTTAGTATAACCAGCTAGTTGACTTACATTATTTAATCTCACATCTACCACCATACGAATTTGATGCGCTTTAAGGATTTCAAAAAAAGTTCGAGCATCTTTTTTAGTAAAACCAATTGTATAAAGTTGCATCATAATTTTTCCTCCATCCCTAAGTGATAACCAATTTCCATATTACGTAAATGATATGCCTCACTTAAATATTGACTCTTCTCTTTTTTCCCTTCTAACATCTCAAATAAATTCAGCTCATTTCTCTGGGGAAAATACATATCTAAAAGACGTTCTTCTATTTCTTCTTGTTCTTGCACCGTACCATCAATCATGATATTGCCTATTGAATAACCATGGTTAAAGAAATATCTTGCTACCATAATATTTCTATGGCAATCTATAGGGTCTTTTTCACTACACATAAAAGCTATGTTATAACCTTTCATGATACCATTTTCAATACGTGTAAAACCCTTTTGGAAAGTAGGTGCTTTTTGATATGCTTCAAAATCTAATATGCCCTCTGCATTATAATACCTTTCACTATCTTGCCTTGCACCAAATTCCTTGCCCATGTGTAAATAAACAATCTGGGCCTCATGTAAAATCCCCTTAATAAAATTCCCATTATATTGATGTGCAAACTGTGAGTAAGGTGCACTACGCACATCTACCACACACGTAATCTGATACTGCCTCAGCCTATTAATCAAACACTCTGTTGGTTCTGTAGAATGACCTATAGTATAAATTCTTTTCATATTATTCCCCTACCTTATAGAAACGGCTACCTCTGCACTACCTAACGAAATAGCATTTTCTCCTAATGTATATGATTTTTCAATACACTTTCTTTGAACTAATGTCTCTATAAACGCCTGACTATGACTTAAAATGATGTATTTCATTTCCTCTTGTAAATAGTATAAATCCGACAATTGACTCAGCACCTCACACACATAGTGACTATAACGCTCATCCATATGTGCTACTGGATCATCAATAACTAAAACAACCTTGTCATAATCCTCTTCTAAATTAACCAATGTATGCACACTCGCTAAATAATAACAAAAAGCTATGACCTCCTTTTCACCTTCACTTAACACCTTATGCGCCTGATTATTTAAGGGTATTTTAACATACTGCAAACTAAAGTTCACTTCATCAAAGGTATATTTCTCACCAAAAAATGTCTGCAAAAGTTGCTTAAATGTAAGGGCAACTAATTGTCTC
>CALGWE010000706.1:0-17703 GCA_937935915.1 uncultured Clostridia bacterium | reverse complement strand
TTTAATAATTCTACTTCATGACCTTGCTTTTCTAAGAATCCTTTCATGACATCACTGTACAATGGCATATTCGGTAATAAATATTTTTTCTCTGTTTCCATATTAATTTGAAGTGGACTTGCTTCTTCTTCTATCTTTTCATATTGATTAATTGAATGAACGAAAGCTTCTAATCTTGTTAAAATACCAATCTTAGAAGAATGCTCATCTATTTCAATATGTAAGTATGGTTTATCCTGCATTTCTTCTTTAAAATAGTGCATTAATACTGTATCTGGTCCACAACCATGATTTGTAATATAGATTGGGAACATATTATCATGCTTCTTAATCTCTTCAAGTCCTGTTAAGATATGTTGCCCAAATGGCCAACACATTTTGCTGTATTCATCTTTCATTTTTATACAACTTGCTTCTAAATGTCCTAAATGAAGTACATTATATCCCATTTCTATTAGCTTATCTTCAATCCCCATATTTAATGTAGGATCAGTGATATTGTAAACACGGCTAATTAATACAAATACCTTTTGATTTGGATTTACATTTTTAATAATCTTGTTACCTAGCTCTTCCATTTTCTTTTCATAGGACATAAATTTCTTCATTCCAGCCATTACAGCCATAGTTGTTTCTACTTTGTTTTTCCCAAGTTGCTCGCCTATACCTAAAAGCGTTTCGATCATATACTTCTTACCAAAGTTAAATGATAACGCTGGAGATATAAGTTCTACACCTTCTTTTTCAAAGTCAAATACACTTTCCATTACCTTTGGAGAAGTTTGCATATAAACACATGCATAATCCTCTCTAGCAGTAGAACCTTCGTGTTTCATAGTATAAAGCTGTGGTAGGAAAATATAGTCTACCTTTTGCTTCAATAACCATGCACAATGTCCTGTTATTAATTTCACTGGGAAACATGTTTCTTCAAAGGCATATTCCTGACTTAAAGCTACAATTTCTTCATTACTAGCCTGTGAAAGTACCACGTTGTAACCTAACTTAGTGAAAATCTCATTGAACATAGGGAACATTTTATTAATGAATAATACTCTTGGAATCCCTACTGTTTTCTTAGCTTTATTAATTTCACCCGTATAGTTTTCTAAATAAAACTTTTCACCTTGCTCTTTTAAGTCATTATTTAAGGCTGCTTGTTCATTACGTTCTTGTAAATGTTCTTTTGTAAGAACTGCCATTCCTAAAGCACCTGTTACACTAAAGAATGGTGGTACCATTACTTCTTTACCTAATAATGCTCTAAAGGCATTTAATGCGCCTTGATTATGCGCAATTCCACCTTGTAATAAAATCTTATTTCCAATCTTACGATTTCCTACAACACGATTTAAGTAATTCTTTACGATTGAATAAGCAAGTCCAGCACAAATATCATTTGTATTTTCACCCTCTGCAATGGCCTTTCCAATATTACCTTCAATAAATACTGTACAGCGGTCACCTAAGTTAACGGGATTTTCCCCCTTAAGTGCATATTCTCCAAATTCAGTAACTTGAATACCAAGCTTTTTAACTTGTTCTTCAATGAAAGCACCTGTACCTGCCGCACAGATTTTATTCATTTCAAAGTTATTAACGATTCCCTTGTGTATGTAAATGTATTTTGAATCTTGACCACCGATTTCAAAAATTGTATCTACACCTTGTTCAACAACTGTCGCACCTTTTGCTTGTGCTGTAATTTCATTCACCACAAAATCCGCACCTATAAGTTTGCCAATCATTACGCGTCCAGAACCAGTCGTTCCGATTCCTTTAAACTTAAAGTCCTCACCAAGCCTCTGACGTAATGTTTCCATCCCTTGTAATACAACTTCTTTAGGTCTTCCATCTGTTTTGGTATAGATATAATCAATCACTTCATTATCTTTATCTACCACAACTAAATTCACACTCGTTGAACCAATATCTATTCCTAAATATCCTTCTCTCGCCTTCGATTTACAAAGATGCTTATCAAGCGCATCCCCTTCACCAAAAGCTTTAAGTGGTTCAAAAATAGTTTTTTTTCCTGCTGTACTCTTCACAACTTGAATTACTTCTAACTCTGATTTCGGAGCATAGTACTTCTGACACTCTGCTACCTTGCATGCACCATAACATCCTATGAAATCATGATCTTCATCTAAAATAATATCCTCATCATCAAGCTTAAGCACATCCTTAAGGGCACGTAAAACCCCCTCATTATGCATCACACCACCAGCAAATAAGACCGGTTTTTGGATTTCATGTTTCTGAATAACATTAGATTTATAATTTCTTACTAAGGCATAACATAAACCTAGCAAAATATCATTAATCTCCACACCATCTTGCATATGATGGATCATATCCGTCTTCGAGAACACACTACATCTACCAGCAATTCTTGGAATACTCGTCGCCTTACTTACATGTTCAGATAAATCTTCTATATTAATACCCAATCTAGTCGCCTGCTCCTCCAAGAAAGCTCCTGTCCCAGAAGCACAGCTACTATTCGTATAAAATCTCAATTCACTTGGAGACTTCTCACTAATCTGATTCACAAACTGTGTATCCTGAGCCCCAACTTCAATAATCGATTTCACATCTTTATTCTTATACTTAGCCCCTTCAACTAAGGCCACAATATTATTCACTCCATACCTCTTATGAAGTGCTAACCTAGAAGCCAAGTTCCCAACAATCCCTATAACGAATCGCTTATCCCCTAAAGCCTCTAGCTCCTTAATTAATTTATTATAATATATTTCAACCTTTCCCTTATGGAAAAAGTACTCCTTTTTAATAAGATTATTGTCATTATCTAATATCACATACTTAAATGTTGAATAACCAATGTCAATTCCTACTTTGTATTTAGTATCACTATACATAGTATCGCCTCTTTAATAATGATTATCATTACAAGTATGTTACTATAAACTATAACACATTTCCGTATCATTTGTAACGCTTTATTGATAAATTTTCTCATTTACTCAAATAATCCAATTCCAACTTCCATATTGCACAGCAAAACAAACTAATTTCTTAGCTATTCCCCTCAGCTCATCGCGCGGCAAGGCGAGCGCATCTCCCGCAAGCTCTGCCTTAAAGTTAACTTCCTCCGTTCAGTTATCTTTCCTCCCCCTTCGCCCATCAAGCCACTCACGCAGTCTTTATCTTTTGCGTCGCAGTAGGGAAATTGGGGAGTATGTTTCGGAGGAGCGACTTACGGAGTATTTCGTCTTAAATCTTAGCGAATTTTTTTAATGGCTTTTAGCATGCTGTTTGAACAGCGCGATGAACCGAGCGCTGCGTTAGCGAAGTGAGTTCATGCGTTCATTAAAAAAATGAGCTTAGATTTATAGAAATACGCTGTCAGAGCACTGCAGTAATGTTTCCACCTTCCCCTCTTCGCTCAGCAAGCCACTCACGAAGTCTTTATCTTTTTCGTTGCAGTAGGGAAATTGGGATGGGGATATTCCGGAGGTGCGACTTGCGGAGTATTTCGTACATAAATCTTAGCGAATTTTTCAAATGGCCCTTAACATAAAGTTCTTACTAAACAGTCGCGCGGCAACGCGAGCGCAATTCCCTCAAGTCCTACCTCAAAGTTAACCTTCTCCCCCCAGTAATCTTCCCTCCCCCCTTCGCCCAGTAAGCCACTTACAAAGTCTTTTTCTTTTGCGTCGCAGTAGGGAAATTGGGGAGTGTGTTTCGGAGGGGTGACTTGCGGAGTATTTCGTATATAAATCTTAGCGAATTTTTTTAATAGCTTTTAGCATGCTCCCTCACTAACAGCCTGCGCGGCAACGCGAGCGCATTTCCCCTAAGTTCATCCTTTAAGTTAACCTTATTCCTTCAGTATTCTTCCCTCCCTCCTTCGCCCAAGTAAGCTATCACGAAGTCTTTATGTTTTTGCGTGGTAGTAGGGAAATTGGGGAGTATGTTTCGGAGGGACTACTTGCGGAGTATTTCGTACATAAATCTTAGCGAATTTTTCAAATGGCCTTTAGCATGCTGTTTGAGCGAAGCGAGTTCATGCGTTCATTTGAAAAATGAGCTTAGATTTATAGAAATACGTAGTCGTAGCCCCGTAGAAACACACTCCCCAATTTCCCGCACCTCCCAGCAAAAAAAAGACGCCGGGAGTAGCGGCGCCTTTTTTTGGAGTATCTATGTGATTATACGTAGAAGAGTAGGTCTACGTATGTTGGAAATGGCCATTCAGTTGCAGATACCATTGTTTCTAATTCATCTGCTACCATACGAAGTGTTTGCATGCTTTCAAATACATATTCTCTATAGAATTTAGCATGATCAAATACTTCTTCATGATTTCTAGCATCAAGTAATACTTGATCTAATTCATCAATCTTACTCATTAATGATTCTGTAAGATTTGATAATTTAGTTGCATATGATTGTTCTTTTTCTACACTTATATTTAAGCCAAGTTCTTGTTTTGCTTTTAATGTTTCAAATACTTCTTTGTTGTATTTTAATACAGCTGGTAAAATCTCTTTTTTAGCCATATCTAACATTGTTAATGCTTCGATATTGATAACTTTAGCATAACCTTCTAATAAAATATCTGTACGAGATTCTACTTCTGTTCTTGAGAAGATACCGTGTTTTTCAAATAAAGCAATACTCTTTTCTGATGCAAATTGTGGAATTGCATCAACAGATGTTTTAAGATTTGGAAGGCCACGTCTTGCAGCTTCTTCAACCCATTCATCACTATAGTTGTTGCCATTAAAGATAATACGTTTGTGTTCTGCCATTGTTTCTTTTACGATAGCAAGAACTTCTGCTGTAATATCTGTTGCCTGATCTAATCTATCTGCAAATTGTTCAAGTTCTTCTGCAACAATTGTATTAAGTACAATGTTTGGTCCAGCAATAGATGCTGTAGAACCTAATGAACGGAATTCAAATTTATTTCCTGTGAAAGCAAATGGAGATGTTCTATTACGGTCAGTTGTATCTTTTGCAAATTTAGGAAGTGCAAGTACACCTGTTTCCATATAAGTTTTAGTTACTTCATGTGCTTCTTCACCTTTTTCAATACTTTCAAGAATGTCTGTAAGTTCATCACCTAAGAACATAGAAATAATTGCTGGTGGTGCTTCATTTGCACCAAGTCTGTGATCATTTCCTGCACTTGCAACAGATACTCTTAAAAGATCTGCATATTCATCTACAGCTTTAATAACTGCTGATAAGAATAATAAGAACTGTGTATTATCTTTAGGTGATTTACCTGGTTCAAGAAGATTTTCACCATCACTTGTAGACATTGACCAGTTATTGTGTTTACCTGAACCATTAACACCTGCAAATGGTTTTTCATGAAGTAAACATACGAGGCCATGTTTCTCAGCTACTTTTTTCATAATTTCCATTGTAAGTTGATTATGGTCAGTAGCAAGATTAGTTGTTCCAAAAATTGGAGCAAGTTCATGTTGAGCTGGTGCTACTTCATTGTGTTTTGTTTTAGCTAAGATACCAAGTTTCCAAAGTTCTTCATCTAAATCTTTCATATATTCAGCTACTCTTGTTCTAATGTTACCAAAGTAGTGATCTTCAAGTTCTTGGCCTTTAGCTGGTTTAGCACCAAAAAGTGTTCTACCTGTTAAGATAAGGTCTTTACGTTTTGCATACATTTCTTTATCTACTAAGAAATATTCTTGTTCTGGTCCAACCGTTGTTGTTACTCTTGTAACTGATTTACCAAATTTATTAAGAATTCTAATTGCTTGCTTATTAAGTGCTTCCATTGAACGAAGAAGTGGTGTTTTCTTATCAAGCACTTCTCCACCATATGAACCAAATGCTGTTGGGATATATAATGTACCATCTTTTACAAATGCATAAGATGTTGGGTCCCATGTTGTATAACCACGTGCTTCGAATGTTGCACGAAGACCACCAGATGGGAATGAAGATGCATCTGGCTCCCCTTTAATAAGTTCTTTACCTGAGAACTCTAAGATTACTTTACCATCACCTGTTGGTGAGATAAATGCATCATGTTTTTCAGCAGTAATCCCTGTCATTGGTTGGAACCAGTGTGTATAATGTGTTGCACCTTTTTCAAGTGCCCAGTCTTTCATCGCACTTGCTACAACATCTGCAATTGATGCATCTATTTCTTTACCTTCAGCCATTGTCTTTCTAAGTGCCTTATATACATTTTTAGGTAACCTTTCTTGCATTACTGCTTCATTAAATACATTGCATCCAAAAATTTCATTTACTTTTGTCATCACTAAATCCTCCTCAAAAAATATATATATTTACTATTACATACAAACACTTTAATCTTTAAGGTTCTAATCGGTGTACATCCCTTGGGAACATACTTGCTTGCCTAACATTCTGTAAATCCAAAAGTTTCATGGTGAGTCTTTCCAAACCTATTCCTAAACCGCCATGTGGTGGCATGCCATATTTATGAATATTAAGATAATGTTTGAAGTCTTCTGGGTCCATTCCCATTTCCTTCATTTTATTAACCTGTTCTTCATAATCATGTATACGCTGACCACCTGTGGTGATTTCTAAGCCTTTGAAAAGTAAATCAAAGCTTAAAGCAAATCTAGGATCTTCTTTATCATTCATTGCATAAAATGGTCGTTTAGAAGCTGGGAAATGTGTAATAAATAAGAAGTCACTATGCCAATGTTCTTTAGCATATTCACAAAGTAATACTTCATCCTCCGGCTCTAAATCGTATTTATTTTTACCACCCCTACCCTTAATGAACTCTAATGCTTCAGAAAAAGTAATAGTTGGGATTGTATCAATTGTTGGTAGTGTGGCACCTAATATTTCAAGGTACTCACTACAATTTTTATCTAAATAGGAAACTAAATATTTAAGCATTGCTGTTTCCATTTCCATAACATCATTCATACTATCAATGAACCCCATCTCAAAATCTAGTCCAATGTACTCATTGAGATGTCTTGAAGTATTATGCTTTTCAGCGCGATACACTGGTGCAATTTCAAATACTCTATCAAAGAATGCCACGCAAGTTTGTTTATAAAATTGAGGACTTTGTGCTAAATAAGCATCTTGATTAAAATAATCTAATTTAAATATATTTGCGCCACCTTCTGCTCCTGCTGCTACAATTTTAGGCGTATGAACTTGTGTAAATCCTTGGCTCTCCATAAATTCACGAAATCCAGAAACAACACCTTCTTGTACTTTAAAGATTGCTCTTTCATAAGGATTTCTTAAAGCAACTGAACGATTATCTAAGTTTGCCTCAAGTCCACATCCTATTTTTTTATGTGATACATTTAATGGATAATCAGCTGCTGGCTTACTTAAAACTTGTATTTCTAATAAACCTAATTCAAAACCTAATCCTGCTCTTTCATCTGGTCTGATTTCACCAGTTGCTCTAACATAACAGCCTTCTTTTATATCATCAAGTGAATCTTTACATTTTTCTTCTTCATAAACTGACTGTATAACATACTGACCAGTTCTAAGAAGTACAAAGGCAAATCCACTCATTTTTCGGACTTTATGGATACAGGCTTCAACGGTTAATTTTTCGCCTGGTTGGCTTTTTAAACTTTTAAAATCTATTTGCTGTTTAATACCTTTGCCACTAATCGTTTCCATCTTCTCTCTCCTTTCTAAATACTTTAGTTTTAGCTTTAAAATTCTTATTTCAAAACTACTTAAGCTTATTTAATGCTGCTTCAAGTGTTTCTTTAATTTTCTTAGGATTTGCTCTACCTGCTAAACGTTTTGTACATTGTCCCATTAAGAATCCAAATAACTTCTCTTTACCTGCAAGGTAACCTTCTACCTCACTGGTAAATTCTTTTACAACGCTATCTACTACTTCTACAATTTCATCAGCGTTGTTATTCATTAAGAAGCCTTGTTCTTTTGCTATTTCTTCAGGATCTTTTGCACCATCTACCATGAATTTTAAGATTGTCTTACCATTATTACGGTTGACCACATCTTCTTCTATCATTTTCACAAGTTTTGCAAATGCCTCTGGAGAGAATGGAATTTGATGACTATCTAATTCACCTTCATTAATGTATCTTAATAATTCTGCTATAACGAAGTTGGCCACCTGTTTATAGTTATTGTAATATTTAACTGCTTCATCATAGAAATCAGATATACTTTTGTCTGCTACAAGTATTTTTGCATCTGCTTTGCTAAGTGCATATTTTCCTGTGTAAATGTCTAATCTTTCATCAATTAATACTGGCATTGTAGCCTTGATTTCTGCGATATCTTCGTCTGAGATAACAACCGGAATAACATCTGGTTCTTTAAAGTATCTGTAATCATGTGCATTTTCTTTAGAACGCATAGATTGTGTAATACCTCTGTTATCATTGAACTTTCTCGTTTCTTGAATGACTACATCTCCTGCATCTAGGATTTTTGTCTGTCTTTCAATTTCATAATCAATAGCTCTTACAATTGCCTTAAGTGAGTTTAAGTTTTTAATTTCTACCTTCGTACCAAGCTTAGTTGCATCTGGACGTTTAATCGAAACGTTAACATCAGCTCTTAATGAACCTTCTTCCATTCGGCATAAACTTACACCTGCGTATTGAAGTAAGCCTGCTATTTTTTCTAAATAAGCTCTAGCTTCTTCTGCGGAAGACATATCTGGCTGCGATACAATTTCAAGAAGTGGTACACCACAACGGTTATAATCCGCTAAACTTGTATTTTCAATGTTATCATGGATTAACTTACCGGCATCCTCTTCAATATGCGCATGATGTATACGAACGTATTTCTCACCATCTTCAGTTTCTATTTTGATTTTTCCTGCTTTTACTACTGGCAAATCAAATTGTGAGATTTGATAAGCTTTAGGTAAGTCAGGATAAAAATAATTCTTTCTATCAATCTTTGTATATTGTCCCACACTGCAATTAAGTGCAAGGGCTGCTTTTACACCATATTTCACTACTTGCTTATTTAAAACAGGTAATGTTCCTGGAAGCCCTGTGCATACAGGACAACAACGTGTATTTTGTTCACCCCCAAAGTCTACCTCACAAGAACAGAAAATCTTCGTTTTAGTAAGGAGTTGGGCATGGACTTCAAGTCCGATTACTGGAATATAACGACTCATCTTCGCCACCTACTCTTTCTATAAACTTGGATTTATACTCATAAAGTTTTTCTCAAATGCATTGGCTACTCCAAGAACCTTAGCATCATCAAAAGCTTTACCTACTATAGACATACCAATCGGCATATTGTCTTTATCATAACCGCATGTTGTATTTACGGCGGGTAATCCAGCAATATTTACTGTAACTGTACAAATATCAGCTAAATACATTTTCACTGGATCATTATAGCTATCTCCGATTTTATAAGCTGTTGTAGGTGCTGTTGGTGTAATCATTACATCACAGCTTTCAAAGATTTTAGCATATTCTGCTTTAATCTTTTCTCTAAGGTAAAGTGCCTTTTTATAATAAGCATCATAGTATCCACTTGAAAGTGCATATGTTCCAAGAAGAATTCTTCTCTTTACCTCATCTCCAAAGCCTTCTTTACGTGTACGCATAATACGTTCTTCATAAGTTTTAGCTTTAGGCGTACAGTATCCAAATTTGATACCATCATATCTTGAAAGGTTTGAACTTGCTTCTGCAGATGAAAGAAGATAATATGTTGGGATTGCATATTTTAAGCTAGGCATTGATACCTCCACTATTTGTGCACCCATTTCTTCATACTTCTTAACTGCTGCAAGAACAGCCTGCTTGATTTCTTCATCAATACCTTCACCAAAGAATTCTTTTGGTAAGGCTATTTTTAGTCCCTTTATTTCACACTCTAATTCACTTGTAAAATCAATTTGTCTTCTAGAAGATGTGCCATCATGAATATCTCTTCCTGAGATCACATTTAAAACCTCTGCACATTCTCTACTATTTTTAGCAAGTGGACCGATTTGATCTAAAGAACTGCCGAAAGCTACTAAGCCATATCTTGAAACAGCTCCATAGCTTGGTTTCATACCAGTTACTCCACAAAATGCAGCTGGTTGTCTAATTGAACCACCTGTATCTGACCCTAATGTTACAACTGCAAGTTTCGCAGCCATTGCTGCTGCACTTCCTCCAGAAGATCCTCCTGGAACTCTTGTAATATCGTAAGGGTTTTTAGTTTTTTTGTAATAAGAGGTCTGGGTTGAACCACCCATTGCGAACTCATCCATATTAAGTTTTCCTAAGATCACAGCATCTTGGCCTTTAATCTTTTCAATGGCTGTTGCATTATAAGGTGGGATAAAATTATAAAGCATTTTAGATGCACAGGTTGTTAAAATATCTTTTGTACAAATATTATCTTTAACCCCTATAGGAATACCTGTTAACATCTTTGTATTTCCTGAAGCAATAACTTCATCAGCTTTTTTTGCTGCTATCATTGCTTCTTCATCACAAACTGTAATGTAACTTTCAACTTTACTGTCTAACTCTCTAATTCTATCTAGGTAATATTGTGTTAATTCTACTGATGAAATTTCTTTGTTATCTAACATCTGTCTGAGCTCTAAGATGCCCATATCACATAGTGCCATACTCTTCCTCCTCACACTAATTACTCCATAATCTTTGGTACTACGAAAAATCCATCTTTTTTATGAGAAGCATTAGCAAGGACTAATTCTCTATCAAAAGACTCTACCACTTCGTCTTCCCTTAAGTTACTAAGTGGAATTCCTTCACCATTAAGATTAAGATCATCTTCAATAGTAACTTCATTCATGGCATCCATTAGTTCTACTATGGCACTCATTTCAGATACTAGTTTTTCTTTCTCGGCATCCTCAATTTCAATTTTTGAAAGGTTTGCCAAATAGCTAATTAAATCTGTATCTAACAACGTCTATCACCTACCTACTCTCTATTACTCCTATTTTTTACTAACTAAATACTCCATCAATTGTTTTCAAAAGTTATCTGTGTTATGTTCTTGCACTATCTCTACCCAGATAGTGCATACCTAAAATAATTTGAGTAACAAAAAAGACGCTAACTACCTGTATATCTAGCTAGATATACAGAATATAGTTAGCGTCTTTGCTACACCTCATTATTTTGTTATGCCTATTATATATCGCATGTGCTATAATTTCAACATTTTTATTAATTTTTTTATATTTTTATTTAATTTTATTACTCATTGCCCGTCTATATAAGCATATTGGTATTATATGTACGATATTTTATTTTATTCTTTAAAAAGCTTGAATAAATTACTATGAAAGTAGAGGGTATCCCCTACTCTCATAGTAATTTTGAACTCTTATCTTAAATTGGTGTATCCCATTAAGTATTCATCTACAGCTTTAGCCACTTCTCTACCTTCACGTATAGCCCAAACAACTAAAGATTGACCTCTATGCATATCTCCTGCTGTAAATACTTTTTCTACACTTGTTTGGTAACTTCCAGGTTCTGTAGCTACATTTGTTCTAGCATTTACATCAACACCGAAACTTTCTGTTACATAGCTTTGAGCACCAAGGAATCCTGCTGCAATTAAAACAATATCTGCATCGATGATTTTTTCTGTGCCTTCTACTTCTTGCATTTGGCGTCTACCTGTTTCAGGATCTGTTACAAACTTCACTTTAACAACTTTAACGGCTTTTAATTCGCCAGCTTCATTTTTAATAAACTCTTTAACAGTTGTTTCATAAATTCTTGGATCATTTCCAAATACTGCGATAGCTTCTTCTTGACCATAGTCTGTTTTACAAACCATTGGCCATTGTGGCCATGGATTGCTTTCAGCTCTTTGGTCTGGTAATTTAGGCATCATTTCAATTTGTACAACTGATTTACAACCATGTCTAATAGATGTTCCTACGCAGTCATTTCCAGTGTCTCCACCACCAATAACTACTACATTCTTATCTTTGGTATTAATGAAATCACCATCTTTAAGTTCTGATCTTAAGAGACTCTTAGTTGTTGATTTTAAGAAATCTACTGCAAAGTAAATGCCTTTCGCATCTCTTCCTGGTACATTGATATCTCTAGGATTTGAAGCACCACAAGCTAAAATAACTGCATCAAAGTCTTTTAAGAGCTTGCTTGCTTTTTGCCTCTTACCGATATCTGTGTTTGTGATAAATTTGATGCCTTCTTGTGACATGATATCAATACGTCTTTCAATAATGCTTTTTTCAATCTTCATGTTTGGAATACCATACATGAGAAGTCCACCTAATCGATCTTCACGTTCAAATACTGTTACTAAGTGTCCTCTTTTATTAAGCTGCGCCGCAGCTGCAAGTCCTGATGGACCTGAACCGACGATAGCAACATGTTTTCCTGTTCTTACAGATGGTCTATGAGGTTTGATGAGGCCTACTTCAAATGCGTTTTCAATGATGGCATTTTCATTTTCTCTAACAGAAACTGCATCTCCATTTAATCCGCATGTACAAGCTTTTTCACAAAGTGCTGGGCACACTCTAGATGTAAACTCTGGGAAATTATTTGTAAGTAGAAGTCTTCTTGCTGCTTCTTCCCATTGTCCATTAAATACCAAATCATTCCATTCTGGTATAAGGTTATTAAGTGGACACCCTATTACCATTCCTTTAATTGGCTGACCTGACTGGCAAAATGGTACACCACATGCCATACATCTTGCACCTTGTTCTTGTTGTTTCTTTCTTGATAATGGTGTGTGAAACTCATTAAAATTATTTATTCTATCAATAGGCGCTTCGCATGTGCTGGTCGCTCTGTTATATTCCATAAATCCCGTTGGTTTTCCCATTTTGGCTCCCCCTATTTCTTAGTATTAGCAAAGAATGCTTCAATTTGTGCTTGTTCAAGACCCATGCCCTTTTCTTCCATTTCTAAAATGGTTTGTCTCATGCGTGCATAGTCATGTGGTAAGATTTTCTTAAATTTAGGTAAGTAATCTGCAAAGTGTTCTAAAACTTCCTTACCTTTTTCAGAATTAGTTGCTGTAACATGTTCCTGAATCATTTGTTTAAGCTCAAGAATATCGTATTTTTCTGTTACTTCATTAAGTGAAACTAATTCTTTATTAAGTTTCTTATATAAATCTCTATCTTCATCAAGCACGTAAGCGATTCCACCACTCATACCAGCAGCAAAGTTTTTACCTGTTTTTCCAAGTACCACAACTCTACCACCTGTCATATATTCACATCCATGGTCGCCTACACCTTCAACAACTGCATAAGCTCCTGAGTTTCTGACACAGAAACGTTCTCCTGCTATACCATTGATAAAGGCCTTACCACTTGTTGCCCCATACATTGCAACGTTACCAATGATGATATTTTCATCTTGTTTAAATTTAGCATTTTTAGGTGGGTAAACGATTAATTTACCACCTGATAAACCTTTTCCGAAATAGTCATTACTATCTCCTACAAGTTCTAATGTTAAACCTTTTGGAATGAAAGCTCCAAAACTTTGTCCTCCACTACCATTACATTTAACTACATAAGTATCTTCTTCTAATGAAGTACCAAATGCTTTAGTAATTTCTGAGCCAAAGATTGTACCAACTGTACGATCAACATTTTTAACATCAATTTCAATTTTTTTAGGTTGTTTATGACGAAGTGCACTTTGCATTCTTGTCATAATGACTCTTTCATCAATTGTATTTTCTAATTCAAAGTTGTAAATATCTTTTGGATTAAATGTTCTTGGTACATCTTCATTTACAAATGGATTATTTACGATACAACTAAGATCCATCTTAGATGCTTTCATATTATGTTCAAATGCTTTGATATTGAGTAAATCTGTTCTTCCTACAAGTTCATTTACAGTGCGAACACCAAGTTTAGCCATATATTCACGGAGCTCTTGTGCTACGAAATACATGAAATTAATAACATACTCAGGTTTTCCAGTGAATTTCTTTCTAAGTTCAGGGTTTTGAGTTGCAATTCCCACTGGACATGTATCTAAGTTACATACTCTCATCATAACACAACCCATTGTAATAAGTGGTGCTGTAGCAAATCCAAATTCTTCTGCCCCGAGAAGTGCTGCCACTGCTACATCTCTACCAGTTAAAAGTTTACCGTCAGCTTCAATGACAACTTTAGAACGAAGACCATTCATAATTAAGTTTTGGTGTGTTTCTGCGAGACCTAATTCCCATGGAAGACCTGCATTATAGATTGAATTTCTAGGTGCTGCCCCTGTACCACCATCAAATCCAGAAATAAGGATAACGCCAGCTCCAGCTTTTGCTACACCAGCAGCTACAGTTCCGACACCTGCTTCAGATACAAGTTTTACTGAGATACGTGCATCTTTATTTGCATTTTTAAGGTCATAAATAAGTTGAGCTAAATCTTCAATTGAATAAATATCATGATGTGGTGGTGGTGAAATAAGTGCCACACCTGGTGTTGAATGTCTTGTTTTTGCAATCCAAGGATATACTTTACCTGCTGGAAGTTGACCACCTTCTCCTGGTTTTGCTCCTTGTGCCATCTTGATTTGAATTTCTTTTGCATTAACAAGGTATTCTGAAGTTACACCAAAACGACCTGATGCAACTTGTTTAATAGCAGAACATCTTTCTTTATCTCTAAGTCTTTCAGGGTCTTCTCCACCCTCACCACTATTAGATTTACCACCAATTCTGTTCATAGCAATTGCCATCGTTTCATGGGCTTCTTTAGAAATAGAACCATAAGACATTGCCCCTGTTTTGAAACGCTTTACAATCGATTCTACGCTTTCAACTTGTTCAATTGGGATACCGCCATCTTCTGGGAAGTTGAAGTCTAACATACTTCTAAGGTTTAATGTTCTATTTTCTTTATGAATTGCATTAGAGAATTCTTTGAAAGTCTCATAATCTCCTGTTCTTGTAGCATTTTGAAGTAAATGAATTGTTTCAGGATTATATAAATGCTCTTCTTTGCCACTTCTTAATTTGTGGCTACCGATACTATCTACTTCAGAATCTACATCTAATCCTAATGGATCGAATGCACTTGAATGTAATTCTTGAACACGTTTATTAATATCATCAAGTGTGATGCCACCGACTCTACTTACTGTATCAGGGAAATATTTATCCATAACTTCTTTACTAATTCCCATAGCTTCGAAAATTTTTGAACCTTGGTAAGACTGAATTGTTGAAATACCCATTTTAGATGCAATTTTTACGATACCTTTGAGAATAGATTTGTTGTAATCATATTCTGCAGCATAATAATCTTTATCTAATACTTTACGATTGATTAAATCTTTAATTGTATCTTGTGCAAGATATGGATTGATTGCACAAGCACCATAACCAAGTAATGTTGCGAAGTGATGTACTTCTCTTGGTTCTGCACTTTCTAAAATCATAGCAACTGATGTTCTTCTCTTAGTAGAAACTAAATGTTGTTGCATTGCTGAAACAGCTAATAATGATGGAATAGCTACGTGATATTCATCTACACCTCTATCTGAAAGGATTAAGATATTTGCACCATCACGGTGTGCTTTATCTGCCATTACAAATAAATGTTCAATCGCTTTATCTAAAGATGTATTTTTGTAATAAGTGATAGGTAATACTTCTACCTTAAATCCTGGTACGTTCATTGTTTTAATCTTGAGCATATCAGTACTTGTTAAAATAGGATTATTTACTTTAAGTACACGGCAGTTATCTTCTTTTTCTTCTAGAATATTTCCGTCTTCACCTATATAAACACAAGTAGATGTAACAATTTCTTCACGAATTGCATCAAATGGAGGGTTTGTTACTTGTGCAAATAATTGTTTGAAGTAGCTGAATAATGGTGGATTCGTATTAGATAATGGTGGAAGCGCACTATCTGCCCCCATAGCTGCTACTGGTTCCGCTCCTGATTTTGCCATAGGTAAAATACTTGTTCTAATATCTTCATAAGAATAACCAAATGCTTTTTGTAAGCGTTTTAATTCCTCTTCGCTATATTCTTGTACCTTTTTATTAGGAATGTGTAATTGTTTTAATTCTACAAGATATTTATCTAACCATTCTCCATAAGGTTGGCGACATGCATACTCTGTTTTTAAATCATCATCATCAATTAATTTACCTTTAACAGTATCTACTAAAAGCATTTTTCCTGGACGAAGTCTATCTTTTTTCACAACCTTTTCAGTTGGAATATCAATAGCCCCTACTTCAGAAGATAAAATTAAATGATCATCATCTGTAATATAATAACGAGAAGGTCTAAGTCCATTTCTATCTAGGATTGCCCCCATTAAATCACCATCTGAGAAAAGAATAGATGCTGGCCCATCCCATGGTTCCATCATAGTTGCATAATATTGGTAGAAATCTTTCTTTTCTTGTGACATAGCTTTGTTATTATTCCATGGTTCAGGAATTAGAATCATAACAGCAAGTGGTAATTCCATACCAGACATAACTAAGAACTCTAAAGTATTATCAAGTCTTGCAGAGTCTGAACCTGCTGTATTAATAATAGGCACAATTTTATGCATATTATCCTTTAATGCTTCACAACTAATGTTGTCTTCACGTGCAAGCATTTTATCTACGTTACCTGTAATTGTATTAATTTCTCCATTGTGTACAATAAAGCGATTTGGATGTGCCTTTTGCCAGCTTGGATTAGTATTTGTACTAAAACGAGAGTGTACTGTTGCAATAGCAGAAGTATACTCTTCACTTTGAAGATCTTGGAAGAATGAACGTAATTGTCCTACTAAGAACATCCCTTTATACACAATTGTACGGCTTGATAATGATACAACATAAGTACTTTCATTACTTTGCTCAAATACTCTTCTTGCAATATAAAGTTTACGATCAAATTCTAAGCCTTTTGCACAGTCTTTAGGTCTTTTTACAAAACCTTGCATAATGCATGGCATACTATCGAACGCTTTTTGACCAAGAACATCTGGATTCACAGGAACTGTTCTCCATCCTAAGAATTCCATACCTTCTTTTTGTACAATGACTTCAAATAATTTCTTTTCCTGATTCCTCTTCAATTCATTTTGTGGGAAGAAGAACATCCCAATTCCGTAATCTCTCTCTTCACCAATCTTTATGTGTAATCGTTCAGCTTCTTTACTGAAAAAGTTGTGTGAGATTTGAAGTAAGATACCTACACCATCTCCTGTTTTTCCTTCAGCATCTTTACCTGCTCTATGTTCTAGGTTTTCAACGATTCTAAGAGCATTCTCAACAACTTGACGCGATTTAATCCCTTTAATATTTACAACTGCTCCAATTCCACAGTTATCATGTTCAAAACGAGGATCATACAACCCTTGTGGTTCGTATGGATTTTGATTTTTGAAGTTATCCATTAAATTTCCTCCTACCAATTCAAATATATAGTAAAAAAATCAAAACTGTCTCTTTATCTTTTAGTGGTAGAGCTAAAAAATAATTGTTAGAGTACAAATCTTGACTTTAAAAATTTTATTTAATGGAACACAACACAAATCATTTTACTTTCGATAACAATTGAACATAAATATAAATCAATTTTCTGAATTTGTCAACACCTTTTATTCAATATGTTTTTATCATTATTAAATAAGAATATAATTTATTTTTATTTAATAATTTATTTTTGGCTCATCACCAAAATGTGTGCTTGCCAGCCTAATTGTTAGGCTGGTAAAAACT